>NZ_JAHCDI010000001.1 GCF_019697375.1 Micromonospora tarapacensis
TACCCTTGGCCTGCAGTAGCAGATGTGCTCCACGGCCGGTGATCTGCTCGGCGTGGCCGGTCTGGGTGTGCATGGCGTCGGCGACGAACAGGATATCGGTCAGGCTGCCGAGCACGGCCTGCACGGCGTCGAGCAGTGGGGTGAAGGCGGGAATCTCGTTGCTCTTCGTGTCGACGGTGACCTGGGCCAGGACGATGCCGGTGCTGGTGTCCAGCGCCGACAGCAGATGCGTCTGCCGGCCGCCACGCTGGCGTGCGCCACGCAGGGTCTTGCCGTCCACGGCGATCACCGTCCGGTAGCGGCGCGGCCGAGCGGCCACCGGTGGCGTCCGGGTGTGCAGCCAGCCGGCCAGAACCTTGCTGATCACAGTCGCGTCCAGGCGGATCAGCAGCCGCCACACCGTGGTGCCGGCCGGCACGCCCCGGGTGAACCCGAGCCGCCGCTGGTCCGCCTCGTCCAGGTCGTACAGCCAGTCGGCGATCGCGGCGAACGACGTGGCGCCGGCCAGGACCGCGCAGACCGCGACGGTCAGCAACGCGGCCAGGGATACCGCACCCCGTGCGGGTTGCGCGGGTCCGGGATCACGCTGACAGCGTCCAGGAGCCCACGACGTTCACCCTCGGTGATCGGCGGTGGTGGCGTCTCGCCGCTGGGGGTTGTCACAGTCAGTACGGAGATCAGGGATGATGACATCTGCGGGTGGAGTCCTCGGTGTCGTGCAGTCCTAGAGAAACTCCATGATCACCTTGAGGGCTTCACCCGCTTCAACCGCCTCCACACAGGCCAATCACCCAGCATCATCCCAGCTCACCGGCTAGCCGAGCGAGAACGCAACGGCCCTGGTACCAGACCGCCGTGCCAGCTTCGGTCGCCATACCTCGGGCTTGGGGTGAAAGGTTCGTCGGGCAATGCCTCTGCGGATTTCCTGTGGTGCCTTGGCCAGGAACTCCTCTATCGTCTCCAGCCCGTGCTTCCACCCGTTCACAAACGCTAGACAGTCATCAAGCCATGCACGCTCTAGCTTGGCTTGGCCGTGCCGACACCCCACAGGCCACCAGACGACAGGCCCACCCCAGTCATCGGAGAACGCCCAGTTTAGGAAACCTGGAACGGTCTCGCAGCGAGCCGCCTGTCCGAGAAACAGGTACCGCTGCCCGCCGGACGGGAGATCGATCCGGTACACCTCGGCCAGCTCGCATCCATGCGGAGGGCAGCGGACTATTAGTTCACGCTGCCGCCTGATCACCGCGTCAGGAAGGCTGCGGAACCAGACCGCCGCCTTGTAGACCCGAGCGTCGTACTCCTCGCGCTCTGCGGCCAGGTCACCGTACGACTCAAAGTTTGGATCTTGTTCGCCTGGCGCCAACACAAGAAAAAGTATGGCGAACAGCCGCAACCGGGCGCACTAGCTCCACGCCACCTGCGCCGGGAGAGCACCGGCCGCTCTCCCGTCCGCCTGACGCTGTCCGGCACGCTAGAGGCCACACTAGTACGGCAGCCGCCAATTGCTAGCTGACCAGGGCGTAGTTCCTGTTTAGGCGTGCGCGTTGGTGGAACCAGCGGGCGCGGGCTTGGTGTCGGCGTCGCCAGGTGAGCCAGTGTGTGTCGTGGCCGGGCGGCTGGGGGTGGTGGAGGGCGGTGGCGAGTATCCGTTTGACCTCGGGCACGGTCAGCGGGATCAGTCCGGGGTCGGCTGGTGGCGGCTGATCCGGTGTGTTCGGTGGCGGGGCCTGGGTGTCGGTGCGGTCGGCGAGGTGGGCGGCGGTGACCGCGCAGACGGCGAGGGCGGCCATGACCAGCACGGTGTGATGCTGGATCGCGGTGTAGAGGCGGGCTTGGCACTGGTCCAGGCCGAAGTGGTCCTTGCCGAACTCGAAGTCCTCCTCGACCGGCCAGCGCAGCCCGGCGGCGCGGATCAGCCTGGTCTTGGTCAGGATCTGTCCCTCGGGCACGTGGCAGTAGTGGAAGGCCAGTTCACCGGTGCGCAGGTGACGGCGCACGAGTAGATGGTGGCGGGGTGAGGCGGTGGCGAGCCACGCCCAGGCGTACCAGCGTTGTCCCTTCGACCCCGCCCCTGCCGAGCGGACCTCCCACCCGCGGTTGTCCCCGGCCAACTGGGTGACGGCCTGCGCGCAGGTCAGCCTGTCACCCGAGGGCAGGTCGATCATGAACGTGGAGGCGACTCGCAGCACGTACGCCTGCCCGCGAGTCTCGAAGAACTCCCGCAACTGGGTGCAGTTTCCGTACACCTCGTCGCCGCAGGCGACGTCGAAGCGCAGCCCGTCGGCGTATGCGTCCGCGCACAGGTCGATGGCCAACTGGCCCTTGGTGCGGAACTTCAACCCGGCCGGTAGTCCCATGCCGGCCGCAGCCTGCGCGTCGGTGATCTGCTCGGCCGGGATCCACTGACGCGCCCCGACCAGGGCGTGCCCGATCCGCTCCCGCACATACGACAGGTGCACCGTGTTGATGCCGTTGGCGACCCTGCCCGCGCACCCCATGTACTGCCGCTTCACCCCGGCCGTCGCGACGCCCTGCTTCGGCTGACCCGTCTCGTCCAACGCCCCCACGACCAGGCCACGCCGCCGCCGACGGCTCGCCGCCTCGTCCAGACCAGCAGCGGCGAACCGCCGCACCTGACTCATCGCGGCCGTCGTGTCCCACACCGCCCGGTTCAACAGCCGCTGCGTGCGATCCGGCGTGACATCCCCGACCTGCTCGGCGATGCTCCACCCGTTGCGCTTGGGCACCTGGCTGACCAGCGCCGACACGTATCTGCCCGCGTGTTGCCATGTCTGCGTCCGCACGAAACACGACCGCAGCCGCTCCAACAGGCCAGCCCGTGCCCGCACCGCCCGCCCAGCCGCTACCCTGCCAGCAGCAGCCGCCTTCGATCTTGTAGTTCTCACAAACACATGATCGACAGGCGGCTGCGTCCACTTCGCACACCCCACCACCGCATCCCGCCAGGTCAGACCGCCAATGGCGGCTGCCGTACTAGTACTGCTACGGCGGATCGTCACCTTTGAGTGCTGCGAGTCGTTTGTGGTAGTGGCTGGCTTTCGCTTGGGCTTGCCGGTGGCGGCGCCAGTGCGACCAGTGCAGCACGTGCTCGGCTGCGGTGCGTCCTTTGAGGACGAGATTGGTGAACAGGCGGCGGATCTCGTTGCTGCTCAGTGGGATGAGCGTGTCCGGGCTGTGATCGTCGCCCCCTTTTCGGGTTCCTTGCCGGTTTCGGTGGCGCGGGTGGCAGCCAGGAACGCGGCGGCGGTCATGGCGAGAGTGATGTGGGCGTACCAGGCGTCGTAGCGGCGGACCTGATACTGGTCGAGACCGACCTCGTTCTTCGCGGTCTGGAACGACTCCTCCACTGCCCACCGGGATCCGGAGACGCGGACCAGTTCCCGCAGCCGCGTGCCGCGTGGGCCGAAGCAGATGTAGTAGGCGATGTCGGTGGGGTCGCTGATGCTGCGTCGGGCAAGGACCCAGCCGCGGCGGCCGTGCGGGAACTCCCGGCGGATCGGCAGCCGCGCCCAGTCGTAGCGACGCGGGCCGTGCGCACCATCGCCGCACGACAGCCTGGTCCACGCACCGGCCGGCACCCTCGCGATGAGCTGGTCGACCCGGGTGGTGGTGAACAACCCGGAAGCGACTGCGTCGTCGCAGCGGGTCGCCATCACGTAGGCGACGTCCTGCTCTTCCAGCCAACCGCGCAGGCCGGGGTTCTGCCCGTACGCCTCATCGGCGGTGAACCACGCGAACGGCACCCCAGCGGCGATCGCCCTCTCCAGCATCGCCCGCGCCTGCTGCGGCTTGGTCGCGAACTCCACCTCGTCCGGCACCGCCGCAGCCCGGCACCGCCGCCGGTCCTCGGTCCACGACTTCGGCAGGTACAACTCCCGATCGATCAACGCCCGCCCCGAACCGGAGGCGTAGCACAGGAACGTGCCGATCTGACAATTCTCCGTACGCCCAGCCGTCCCCGAATACTGCCGCTGCACCCCGCCGACCGGGCCCCTTCTTCAGGAACCCCGTCTCATCGGCAACCAGCACCGCACCCGAGTCCCCGAGATGCTCCACCAGGTAGTCGCGGACATCATCACGGACCGCGCCGGCGTCCCAACACGGACTGCACAGCAACGCCTGCATCCCATCCGGTGACCGGTCGCCAGCCTGCTCGGCGAGCGTCCACCCGTTCCGGCGCTCCAACGGCGCGAGCAACCCCCGCACGTAGGCGAACGCCCGCTTCCGCGGCTCCACCCGAGAAAACCGGCCCGCGATCCGGGCGAACAAGTCACCCAGCTCGTCTTCCCACGACTCAACGAGCGCTACGCCAACCACAATCGACTAACGACCCAAAACCACCCAAAGTTGCTATCCGCCGTTGCAGTACTAGAACCTTGTGGAAGATCCGGAGGGGACGACATATGCCCTGGTCGGGAGGTGTGCGCCGGGCAGGATTCGAACCTGCGGCCTTGGGATTAGAAGTTGAATCCCTCAAGGGTTAGCTCGCCGTCATGAGTGGCTAGGGGTGTCTATCTGTCCAGGTAGACACCCCTATGCTTGCCGGTCCGTGTCGGCTCGTGATGCCGGGTCCGACGGTGTCCGGGCTCTCGACGGGCATACCTGCATCGACGGTCGGCGCGTAGTGCAGGCGTGGGTAGGTGGCCTCTGTAGAGCTGAACCCAATCTAGCGTAAACCGAAGCTGCGGACGAGATGAGGTCGCTCATTCAGTAGAAACTCCAAGCGGGCGTCATTCCAAACTTCGATTATTGGGCGCTGCCCACGGGAATTGTGTCGTTCAATCCAGGCGATGGCGTCAGAGGTAAAGCGTCCACTCGTTGCCAGAACAAGCACATCGAATGGCGGATTCTCCCAGTGACTGATGCTTACGATGGCCTGATTTGCGTCAGTATCACGGACGGCGCGTGAGAGCCAATGCTTGCACTGAATGGCGACTCGCTGTGAACTGTGCCCGCTCAATGGATCTTTGCGAAGGCGCACGGCACTCACATCGCGACCATGGTCGGCAGCGTTGGTATGCATAAGCCAGTCGACGTTTTCGTAACCTTCGGTCTCGACCACAAGCTGGAAGATGAGGCGTTCAAAGGCGGTGAAGTCAATCTTTTCCCATGCCAACTCTAGGCCCGCTCGCCTGACGGGAAGGTCAACCGGCGAATATGCCATAGCGTCTTCGAGTTGGAGTGCTCGGGAGAAAAGTATGTGCGAAATCGTCGACTGTGGTAAGCGTGAGTCTCGCCGATAAACGCTTACGTCCCAACCTTGGGCGTAGGCACGATCGACGTCCCCCGAGATTCTAGTTATTGCGCTGTTCGCGGCCTGCTTTGCAGGCACCCTTTCCTCGCCGCGTAAGCGGCGCTATCTCTTGCTGCTCGCCAGATGAAGTAGTACATCTGACCGATTGAGTACCAACGCAGCGCGTGGCGGAAAACCTCTTCTGTCCGCTGCCCTGGCGTAAAGTCGAGCCCATGCCGTTTGAGCATGTGAACCAAGTAGGCTTTACACTCCGACACCGCCAGGTCGAACCAGAAGTCCGAGAACTGGTCTGTCCAACGGTCGGGCCAGTTGTCCCGGGAGATTATCTGGGAAAGTCCCTTGAGGTATTCCCGTAGCCGAGTCTCCACATCGCCAACACCTGTCAGATAATAAGACGCGAGCATCGGATAATGTTGGTTGTCGAGCGTGCCATCATCCTTCCACACGAAGGCATCTGGTGACGAAGACGGATGTATCCGTAGAATCCCTTGATCGATGAGTGCTTTGAGCAGCTTTAGATTAAGGTCTGATGTAGGCGTTAAGGGGTTGCCTCGTTCCATGACTGGAACGGTAACTCCTTCAGAAACCTCTTCTCCGTCTTCGAATAATGCGGCCACCGCTAGAGCCGATGGCAGATCGAGATCCTCGGCGCGAATTGGTGCCTCGCCCTCCGCTACTTCGAAATGCTCGGAGATCGCAGCTTCCATAGCTGCCTCCGCTTTACGTCGGTCAGCTTCCAGCCGTTGCTTTTCTGATTCGACGCATGTCCGGCAACGGGTGGGCGCGAAGCGGTGGCCCGAGGTCCATTCCGAACGAGTTCTGTAAATGAATCCCCTGCCGCACTCAATGCAAGACTTGCTCGACGAGCGAGCATAGCAAGATTCCGAGACGGTCTTGCTGATCTTATGTGCGGGCTGTTTAAAGCGCTCTGATAATTCCTTCACCGTGAATGAAAATGAGCCGTCATCTTCGGTGGCCCAATACATCGAGCAGAGGTCAGCAAGTGCCGCATCCTCAGCGTCGACCTCGACCTCGAACTCCGGCACGAGACCTCCTGACCGTTCGGTAACTCCCCTTGGGGACTTACAAATACTCGGCGGGGGTAGGTTATGTTTCATTGTAATTCGACTGCTGCGAGTCATGTCAGCGGCCAGTCTGGCGCCGCTTCCCCTCGGAAGTCGAGTTTCACGCGAGTTGAGCTACAGGATACGCTAGCTGCAAGGTGCGTCCAAGTCCGCCGTCGCCGCATTGTGAGGGATAAGTGCTAGGTTGGCAGGGTGTTAGTGCTAGCGCTCGCGACTAGCTGTCGGGCGAAGTAACAGGTCGGAGTGGTATGCCCGTCCGAATGCTGTCGATCCTTCGGCTATTCGCTATTTCTGATTTTGAATCGGCGGCGCAAAGTACTGTCCCAACATCTGAGTTGCCCAGTCGGCTTGGTAAACTTCGCCTCGCGGACCGAACTCCGAGAACCAAGGCTTGATGTCAAAAACGGGGGTACCGTTTACCGCGTCCAGATCCTCAACGTGAAGGTCAAGGCCGTCAACTTTGATAAGGCGACACCGGGATACGCCTAGCCAGTTGATCCGGCGCATGTTGCGGTGGCCGAAGATGCCTACCTCGGGCCACTCGGGGTTGTCTCTCGGGCGGCGAGCGCCCAGATGCAGATCGGTGGGATCGGTGAGGTGGAAACGGAAGACGATTTCTAGGTGAGAGAACTCGTCAAGCCCTTGGGTGGCGGCCGGCGTGAAGCGCTCACCATCGATTCGGAGGATTGCGCGGCTACCGCCCCAGTAGTCGTCGGTCGGCTCGGTCCGCCCTCCGACGACATGCGCAATGGGCTCGACGGTGAAATATTCGGCTGTCATCGTAGCCTCCGGTCTTCTGGGTTTGCTGTCGCCTAGGCGAACGTTGACAGGTACGTCTTCGCTCGGACGTCGATGTCTCGGACCGCTCGGATATTGCGGCGCGTGTAGGGGGCCAGGATGGCACGCATGTCGGCAGCCACTTGGCGGGTGCGGCCCGAGCGGACGCCGTCCATCGCGTCCAGCGCCCGGGACCATGTGCCGCAGGCTTCTTCGATTTCACCCTGTCGTGCCTGCACTGCGCCCATGTACCCGAGGGTGACTGCATGGGTACGCGTGAAGGCCGAGGCTTTCCGGGTCCTCACGCTGCGGCGGAAGTGTCTCGCCGCGCCCGCCAGGTCGCCCGTGTCGCGAAGCGCGCAGGCAGTCTCATGAGCCATGCTGGCTTCCGCGAAGAAGAAGCCCTCCCGGGTTCGTCGTCGCCCTGGGTAGCCGAGGACAGGTCATCCTCGGCGCGGAGTAGCGCACGGGCTGAGCGTTGCTTCTCGCCGTTCACCGCCAGCGCGCGAGCGTAGACAACTCCGAGTAGTGCGCGCTCTCGTGAGGACGCGGATTCGTAGCGCTTGCCGTCGACGGAAGCCGCCGCCAGGTCGAGAGCGTGCTTGTGGTGTCCGAGGTCGACGGCCTGGTGCGCCATGGCGCGTAGGACGTGACCTGCCATCGATGGATTGTCGGCTTCGGCTGCCAGCTTCACCGCCACATTGAAATAGTGCTGGCCGACGTTGTGCTCGCCGTTGTCGAATGCCATCCAGCCAGCCAGATAAGCCAGTTCACTGGCGGCGGTGAACATGTCACGTCTCAGGGTCTCGTCGGCGTACCGTCCGCGTAGGTAGGTCGCCACGTCGGAGGTGAGGTACTGGACGACTGCCGAGCGGGCGTGTCCGCCACCCCGCCGTTGGTCGACGCGTGAGAACAGCGAAACCATGTCGATCACTGCCTCGACGTCGCCCTTGCTCACGTGCCGGCCGACTGCTGCGCCGCGTGTCTGGCCGCGCTCGGCCATGTGCGTCCACCAGCGATCGGACGGCAGCGCCAGTGCGGCGAGCGAGTAGGCGGCAGTGCTGAGAACGCGTCTGCGTTCAGCGTCCACGTCGACTCTCCCGAGTTCGGTTAGCGCTGACAGCGTATCGACCTGCCAACCGAGCATGTCCGCTGAGGACAGCGGTTGGCTGGGCAACCCGATCTCGTCGAGAGTGACGACCCGGCCTAGCTTTCGAGACAGTGCTTCACAGAGCAGCACAGGTGCGCGGCCCGAGGGCTTGGAGCCGGCGATCCAGTGGGAGACGTGGGAGCGGCCCACTCCGGCGAACTCGTTGGCGTTGCTCTCCTGGGCGACGCGGACCAGCGCTCGTGCAACCTCGGCGTGGGACATGCCTGCTTCCGCGATGACGGCTGCGAGCTTGGCGTTGCCGGGTCCTGGTTGCGGCACAGCGCACCCCCGCCTTTAGTCGATCTTTCACCACGTTCACCGCTTCGACGTGCGTCACAGCGTACCTACGGGCTGTGGTTTGCGATTCGCTATAGGTACGCAAGACAGCGGCCAACCTGGTGCAGATTAGGCCATATCGCCTCGGTCTTGCGTACCGGAGACCGCAGCGGGCTCCCCATTGCTACGAGCGGTGCGCGCCGTGGTGGTGGGCGATGGGCGGGGCACGCCGTGTGGCCAGCGTGGATGGATCTATGCGGCGTGCCCCACCCCCTTGGGGAGGCAAATCACGTGACGACTTACCTCGGTGGTGGTCAGGTCGACATCGCGCAAGCCGAGCTGAACCGGCACGCGGTATCGAGTGCGGATGGGCGGTGCATCGGCTGTGGGTCGCTCGGGTCCTGCTCTGTCCGTGACAGCGCCGTGCGGGTGTTCCGCCTCGCGCTGCGCCTACCGCGCCGGGTCCCGGGGGCAACGCGTCCGGAGTTGATCGGCGCACGACGGGTGGGCGGATCGCACTACTTCGGCGCAGCGCCACGGACCGCTGCTGAGCCGGCCTCTTCTCATGGATGACGACGATGACCTGATCCGTCCCAGGCACCGCCCGCACCGCTCGCGCCGCTTCCCCGGCGGCCGGCCATGCGCCTGCCCAACCTGCCGCACCGCGCGCAAGGGACGCCGGCCTTCTCCTGCGCCAATCTGGCCTACCTACTCGGCTTCTGGCCCCGTTTTCCCGCCTTCTGAGGCCGAGCCGGCGAGCGGGCCGGCGCAGATCAATTGGACTCGCGCGGCCGAGGTGGTGACCCGGGGCCATCTCGGCCGCGCACAAGGAATCGCACGAGTGGAAGGAGTCAATCCCTCTAGCACGTCCGCTCATGGCCCCAACTTGTCAGCTCTTACACCGAAGGAGACACGGCACCATGACCGACACGATCACTGGTAACCCGACAATCGAGGCGTATACCGGCCCGCTGGACCTGTCCCGCCCGCACTTCGTGGGCGTCGGCGGTTGCGCGATGTCCGGCCTGGCGCGGCTGCTGGCCGAGATGGGCCACCAGGTCAGCGGCAGCGACATCCACGACTCGGCCACCCTGGTGACCCTGCGCGCGGCTGGCGTCCTGGTGTACCTGGGGCACGACGCGGCGCACATCGAGGGCGCGAGCTGCGTGGTCTACACGACGGTTGCGCAGAACGCGCCGGAGGTCCGCGCGGCTCGCGTCGCCGGCATTCCTGTGGTGCACCGGGCGCAGGTTCTGGACAAGCTGGCCGCCGCGCGGCGGCTGGTGGCGGTGTCCGGGTCGCACGGCAAGTCCACCACGGCGGGCATGCTCGCCCACATCCTGCGCACCCTTGGGCAGGGCCCGACGTACCTGATCGGTGCCGACCTGACCGGGGCGGGCTCTGGCGCCCACCTCGGCGCGTCCCGGCTGCTGGTGGCGGAGGCGGACGAGTCGGATCGCTCGTTTCACTTCCTCACTCCGTCGATCGCGGTCGTCACGAATGTGACCGACGACCACCCGGAGAACTTCGTCAGCCACGCCGAGGTCCTGCGGGCCTACGTCGAGTTCGGCGGCCGGGTCGCGCCGTACGGCTTCCTGATCGTCAACGCGGATTGCGTTGGCGCGACGGTGGCCGCCGATGTGATCGCCGACGAGCGTCCCGACCTGACGGTACTGCGGTACGGCCGGGACCGGACGGCGGACGTACGGCTGTTGGACGTGCACGCCGAGGGCTGGAGTGCGTCCGCGACGGTGCGGATGCCGAACGGAACGGAGGTCCGGCTGACGCTGCCGACTCCGGCGGCGCACCACCTGGACAACGCGGCGGCGGCCATGGCGTGCGCGGCGGCACTGGGCTTGGACCCCGGCGACGTGGCCGGGGCGGCGTGCACCTTCGCCGGGGTGCGTCGGCGGTTCGAGCACATCGACACCCGGGCCGGGGTGACGGTCATCGACTCCTACGCCGACCACCCGCACGAGATCGCCGCCGACCTCGACGCCGCGCGGACTCTGGCGCGGGGACGGGTGTTCGTGGTGTTCCAGCCGTCCGGTCACGCCCGCGTCCTGGCCTTCGGAGACCGCATCGGCGGCCTCTTGGCGGACAAGGCCGATCATGTCCTGCTGCTCGACGTGCACGGCACTGTGCCGGCGGGGCGGCCGGTCGCGGACGGCACGGCCATCATGACGCGACTGCGTGACGGTTCCTACTGTCTGCCGCTCGGCCCGGACCACGCGGCCCGGGTCATCGCGCGGATGGCCGGCCGCGGTGACGTGGTGGTGACGATGGGAACCGGTGACGTGACCGGCTACGGTACGGCGATCCTGGACACCCTGAGCAACCGATCCGAGGTCGCGCTGTCCGCGTGACGGCTACGCCTCGGCGGTGACGGTGCCGGGCTCCTCGGTCAGCTTGTCTGCCAGTGCGAGGAGTCCGGCGCTGTTCGCGGCCTTGACCAACACGACATCGCCTGGCCGCAGCCCGCCGCGCAGCAGTTCCCATGCCTCAGCCACGTCCGCCGCCCGATCTACTGCGGTGCCGTTGCCGGCGGCTGCGATCGCGTACTGCTCGGCGTTCGTCGCACCGATCGCCACCAGCCATCCGGCCCCGATCTCGGAAACCTGCTGCCCGATCTCACGGTGTACCCGCGCAGCGTGGTCGCCCTGCTCGGTCATCTCACCCAACACCGCGACAGCACGGCGACCCTCCCCGGTCATCGCGTGCAAGGCTCGGAGCGCGGCGCGCATGGCGTCCGGAGCGGCGTTGTAGGCGTCGTTGATGACCGTCACGCCGTCCGCGCGAGTGATCACCTGCATCCGGCCCGGCGACATCGCCTCCGCCCGCGACACCGCATCGGCCACCGCATCGACCGGATGTCCCAGCCCAAGGGCGACCGTGGCGGCGGCAAGGGCGTTCGACGCCTGGTGCAGCCCATAGAGCCGCAACCGCACCTCGGCGGACTGGCCGTCGTGCACGAGCCGGAATCGGGCACGGCCCAACTCGTCCACGCTCACGCTCTCGGCGCGCACGTCGGCCGGTTGCTCGATGCCGTACCGGAGCACTCGGGCGACGGTGCGGGGCGCCATCGCGGTCACCAACGGATCGTCGCCGTTGAGTACGGCCAACCCTCCCTTGTCGGCGGAGGGCAGGGTTTCCACGATCTCACCCTTAGCCTGGGCGATGTTCTCCACCGACCCGAACTCACCGATGTGCGCGTGCCCCACGCGGGTGACGACGCTGACCGTGGGCGGGGCGATACGGGTCAGGTAGGCCACGTGCCCGATGCCCCGCGCTCCCATCTCCAACACCAGGTAGCGCGTGTCGGCGGTGGCTCGGGTGACCGTGTACGGCAACCCCAGCTCGTTGTTGTTCGATGCCCGGTTGGCCACCGTCTCACCCCACGCGGGCAGCACCTGGGCGAGGATGTCCTTGGTCGAGGTCTTGCCCACGGAGCCGGTCACCCCGATCACCGTGGTCTGCGGAAGCCGGTCCACCACCGCGCGGGCCAGTCGCCCGTACGCGGTGGGTACGTCCTCGACGACCACCGCCGGCACCCCGACCGGCCGTGACGCCAGCACCGCCACCGCGCCTGCTTCGATGGCTTGGGCGGCATAGTCGTGCCCGTCGACGCGCTCACCGGGCAGCGCCACGAACATCCCGCCGGGCTCCACGCGCCGGCTGTCGAACACCACCGGGGCTGTCACCGTCACCGGGCCGGCGGCGTCGTGGATGGCTCCGCCGACGACGGCCATGATCTCTTGCAGGCTCATCGGTACCACGTGATGAACCTACCGTGCCGGGCGAGCGGGGTGGGTGTCTCACCGATGTGTGTAGCCGGATCGTGGGGCCTGCCCGTCGACAGCTACTGGCAATAGGCCAACTGGCACGAGGCCAACCTCTGTCTGAGGTTGCTCACGAGGAGGTGTGGCGCGCTCAGGTGGCCGGTGACGACACGCCGATGATGGTGCTGCCGGTGGGTGATCCAGCCATGCCGTTCGGCAAGCGCGCTGCGGAACCTCGGGGGTTGTCGGAGGCGGCACGGCGTCGTCGGGCGCTGGCCGATCAGGTGGCCAACACTCTTGCGAATCGGGCACCCCTTGGCGTGTGGCGCGGTGAGACGGATGTGATCGCGCAACAGGTGATGCCGGCTCGATTGGGCGAGGATCCGGCCATGCTAGCGCCCCAGGGCCCGTCGATCCGGACCGGCCGCGGCGGCTGCCCCCCAGAACTCACCTGCCCGGCTCACCGGACGCCTGACGGGCGCCACCGGCAGGTCTTCTTCGGTTCATCCGCGCTCCCTAATGTCCGGTCTCATGAGAGAGATCAGCACCAGGCGCCTGGGGCGGGCCCTCGCCGGCGCCGGCGTCCTCGTCCACGTCCTGACCCTGGGTGGCACCGCGTCCTTCGCCGGCGGCCCGAAGGTCGGCACACCGACGCTGACCGGCTTCGCCGCGCTGCCGGCCGCGACGTTCGTGGCGGGCAGTGAGCCCTCCGGCAGTCTCGTCACCGGCAACACCAACGGCTACTCCACCCCGTTCGCCGACCAGCCGATCCAGGGCTTCTCCGGCATCGCCGACAACGGCGACGGCACGTTCGACGTGCTGTCGGACAACGGCTACGGCAACATCGCCAACTCGGCCGACTTCCTGCTGCGCATCCACCGGCTCGCCCCGGTCTTCGCCACCGGCACCGTCGACGTGCTCGGTGGGATCAACCTCACCGACCCGGGCCACCACGTCCCCTGGGAACTGACCCGCCCGGACCGGGTGCTCACCGGCGCCGACTTCGACGTCGAGTCGATCGTCAAGGCGGCCGACGGCACGTACTGGATCGGCGACGAGTTCGGCCCCTACCTGCTGCACTTCGACCGGGCCGGCCGGCTGCTCGCCGCCCCCGTCCCGCTCGACGGCGTGGTCGCCCCGGAGACCGCCGCGCGCACCGGTGTCCCCGCCACCCTCGGCGGCAGCAAGGGATTCGAGGGCCTCGCCGCCTCCCCCGACGCCCGCCGCCTGTACGCGATGCTGGAGGGCAGCGTCGCCGGCGACCCCGCAGGGCACCTGAGGATCAACGAGTTCGACCCGCGGACCGGCGCGTACACCGGTAAGCGGTACACCTACCGGCTCGATGCGGCCAACCTGGCGATCGGCGACGCGATCGCCATCGACAGGCACCGCTTCCTGGTCATCGAGCGCGACGGCGGCCAGGGTGCCGGTGCCGTGATCAAGCGGCTCTACGTCGCCGACAAGCGCGACCGCAACCGCGACGGGCTGCTGGACAAGACGCTGCTGGTCGACCTGATGGACATCGCGAACCCGAAGCGGCTGGGCGGCTTCGGCAGCACGTTCACGTTCCCGTTCCAGACCATCGAGAACGTGGTGATCCTGGACGACAGGACGGTCGCCGTGCTCAACGACAACAACTTCCCGTTCTCCACCGGCCGGGCGGCCGGCGTGGCCGAGGACAACGAGTGGATCACCATCAGGCTGCCCGCGTCGCTCGACCCGGACCGGCGCATTCTCAAGTGAGCCGGTGACCACCCGTCGGCCGGGCCGCGCCCTGGCCCGCCCCAGCGGGGCGGGCCGGTGGTTGCGGCCCGGACCGCCAGGGGCGTTTCCGCCCACCCGGCCGGGGTATCCGGGCGGCATGGCCGAGACGGAGTTCCACCCGGGCGACCACGTCTCCTGGGCCAGCCACAGCGGCCGGGGGCACGGCGTGGTGCAGGAGAGACTGACCGAACGCACCCGCCTGCGGGGTCGCGCCGTGAACGCCTCCCCGCAGGCGCCGCAGTACCGCATCCGCAACGACGACTCGGGCCGGGACGTCGCCCATCGCCCGGAGGTGCTGCGCCGTGAACCGGGATGACGACGACCAGCAGACCTACCGGGAGTTCACCGACGCGGTGAACATGAAACCCGCCGAGCTGCGGCGATGGCTGGAGACCCCGGAGTCCAAGCACGTCGGCTGGCGGAGGAGGGGCGCCGGGGGCGGCGAGTCGGTCGGCCACGAGTCGGGCCGGAAGATCATCGACCTGCTGCGCCGCAAGCGGGACCAGTTCACCGCGGCCGACTACAAGCACATGCGCAAGGTGATCGGGTACGTGCACCGGCACATGGCGCAGCGCCCCTCCGGCGACGTCCAGGACACGAGGTGGCGCTGGTCCCTGATGAACTGGGGCCACGACCCCCTGAAGGGCTGATCGACAGCAGGAGACCGGTCAGTGGTCGGCGGTGTTCCAGTCCCGTCCCTCACCGACCGACACCTCCAACGGCACCGAGAGCGGGTACGCGCCACCCATCTCACGCCGCACCAGCTCCTCCAGGGCCGCCCGTTCCCCCGGCGCCACCTCGAAGACCAACTCGTCGTGCACCTGTAGCAGCACCCGGGAACCCGAGCCGGCGTCGCGCAGCGCGGTGTCGACGTGCAGCATGGCGACCTTGATGATGTCCGCCGCGGAGCCCTGGATCGGCGCGTTGAGCGCCATCCGCTCGGCCATCTCCCGCCGCTGCCGGTTGTCGCTTACCAGGTCGGGCAGGTAGCGGCGGCGGCCGAGGATGGTGGAGGTGTAGCCGTCCTGCCGGGCCCGGGCGACCACCTCCTGCAGGTAGTCGCGGACGCCACCGAAGCCGGCGAAGTAGTTCTCCATCAGCCCGCGCGCCTCCTCGGCGCTGATGCCGAGTTGCTGGGACAGGCCGAAGGCGCTCAGCCCGTACGCCAGGCCGTAGTTCATTGCCTTGATCTTGCGGCGCTGGTCCGGGGTCACCTCGGCCAACGGCACCACGAAGACCGAGGAGGCGGTCGCCGCGTGGAAGTCGGCGCCGGAGTTGAAGGCCTGGATCAGCGCGTCGTCGGCCGACAGGTGCGCCATGATCCGCATCTCGATCTGGCTGTAGTCGGCGGTGAGGAGGCATTCGTACCCCTTCCCCACCACGAACGCGCGGCGGATCCGCCGCCCCTCCTCGGTGCGGATCGGGATGTTCTGCAGGTTGGGCTCGGTGGAGGAGAGCCGGCCGGTGGCGGCCACCGTCTGGTTGAAGGTGGTGTGGATCCGACCGTCGTCGGAGACCGACTTGAGCAACCCGTCCACGGTCGACTTGAGCTTGGCCACGTCCCGGTGACGCAGCAGATGGGCCAGCACCGGATGTGGATTCTGTGCGTGGAGCCACTGCAGGGCGTCCGCGTCGGTGGTGTAACCCGTCTTGATCCGCTTGGTCTTGGGCAGGTTCAGCTCACCGAAGAGGATCTCCTGCAACTGCTTGGGCGAGCCGAGGTTGAACTCCCGCCCCACCGCCTCGTACGCGCCCTGTGCGGCGGCCTTCACCTCGGCGGCGAAGTGCGCCTCCAACTCGGAGAGGTAGTCGGTGTCGGCGGCGATGCCGGTGCGCTCCAGTTGCGCCAGCACCCGCATCAGCGGCAGTTCCACCCCGGCCATCAGCCGGGCCGACTGCTCCCCGTCGCGGGACAGCTCGGCGTCGATCGCCTCGGCCAGGTCGAGGGTGGCCCGGGCGTGCAGCATGAGGTTCTGCTCGGCCACGCCGTCGCCGCCGAGACCGTCCAGCGTCAGCTGGCCACTTTCCGGAGCGTCGACCCGCAGCTCCCGGTGCAGGTAGCGCAGCGCCAGGTCGGTCAGGTCGTAGGAACGCTGGTCGGGGCGGGCGAGGTAGGCCGCGATCTGGGTGTCCCGGGCGATGCCGGCCAGCGACCAGCCGTGCGCGGCGAACGCGAGCACCGCGGGCTTGCTGTCGTGCAGCACCTTGGGCCGGGTCTCGTCGGCCAGCCAGCCCGCGAGGGCCGTTTCGTCGGCCTGCGCCAGCCCGCTCGGGTCGAACCAGGCCGCCGCGCCGCCGGTGGTGGCCAGTGCCATCGCGCTGACGGTGGCGGTGTGCCGGCGGTTGGGGCCGGTGTCGAGCTTGACCGCGACACCGACCGGAACGCCGGCCGGTGCGTGCGTCTGGAGCCAGCCAGGCAGGGCACCGGGCGCCGCGAGCACCTCGCCGGCCAGGTCGAAGCCCGCCTCGGCCTCCGGCTCGACGGCGTCCAGGTACTGGTAGAGCCGGTCGCGCAGGATGCGGAACTGGAGGGTGTCGAAGACCTGGTGCACCGCCTCGCGGTCCCACCCCTGCCAGCGGGCGTCCTCGGGACGCAGCGGCAGGTCCAGGTCCGACACCAGGCAGTTGATCTCGTAGTTGCGGATCACGTCGGCCAGCCGCTCGCGCAGGCTGTCGCCGGCCTTGCCCTTGATCTCGTCGGCGCGGGCGATCACGCCCTCCACCCCGCCGTACGTGTTGATCCACTTGGCCGCGGTCTTCGGGCCGACGCCCGGGACGCCGGGCAGGTTGTCGCTGGTCTCACCGACCAGCGCGGCCAGGTCGCGGTAGCGGCCGGGGCCGACGCCGTACTTCGCCTCGACCGCCGCCGGATCCATCCGGGCCAGGTCGGAGACGCCCTTGCGCGGGTAGAGCACGGTGATCTGGTCGTCGACCAGTTGGAAGGCGTCCCGGTCGCCGGTGGAGATCAGCACCGGCATGCCCTGGTCGCGAGACTGGCAGGCCAGGGTGGCGATGATGTCGTCGGCCTCGTAGCCTGCCATCTCCACCACCGGGATCCGCAGCGCCGCGAGGACCTCCTTGACGAGGCTCACCTGCCCCTTGAAGTCGGTCGGGGTCTCGCTGCGGCCCGCCTTGTACTCGGCGTACTTCTCCGTCCGGAAGGAGCGGCGGGAGACGTCGAAGGCGACCACGATGTGGGTCGGCTGCTCGTCACGCAACACGTTGATCAACATCGAGGTGAAGCCGTAGACCGCGTTGGTCGGCTGCCCGGTCGTGGTGGAGAAGTTTTCCACCGGCAGGGCGAAGAACGCCCGGTATGCCAGGGAGTGTCCGTCGACGAGGAGCAGGCGCGGGGTCGTAGCTGTCACGGCAGCGACTCTAGTCCGTACCGCCGACAAGCCTGGCGCGGCGGCGCCGCCGGGGCCGGACGGAACGCCGACGGCCGTCCACCCGCGAGGGACGGACGGCCGCCGACGGTACGACGCACCTCAGGCCACGCCCAGGTACGCCTCCTTGATCGAGGGGTCGTGCAGGAGTTCCTCGCCGGAGCCCTCCTTGACGATCCGCCCGGTCTCCAGGACGTAGGCCCGGTGCGCACGGGAGAGCGCCTGCTGCGCGTTCTGCTCCACCAGCAGGACGGTGGTGCCCTGCTGGTTGATCTCCACGATGATGTCGAAGATCTGCTGAATGATCATCGGAGCGAGGCCCATCGACGGCTCGTCCAGCAGCAGCAGCTTCGGCCGGCTCATCAACGCCCGACCGACGGCGAGCATCTGCTGCTCACCGCCGGAGAGCGTGCCACCGGCCTGCTTGCGCCGCTCGCGCAGCCGGGGGAACATCTCCAGCACCCGCTCCAGGTCGGCGGCGATGCCGGCGTGGTCCCGCCGGGTGTACGCCCCCATGTCCAGGTTCTCCAGGACGGTCATGCCGGGGAAGATCTGCCGGCCCTCGGGGGACTGGCACAGGCCCCGGACCACCCGCAGGTCGGCGCGGAGCTTGCTGATGTCCTCACCGTTGAAGGTGATCCGGCCGCCGGAGAGCGACCGGATGCCGGAGATCGCCCGCATGGTGGTGGTCTTGCCGGCACCGTTCGCGCCGATCAGGGCCACCACCTCGCCCTCGTTGACGGTAAGGCTGATGCCGTGCAGCGCCTCGATCCGGCCGTACGAGACGCTGACGTCGTCCAACTCAAGCAGCATCGGCGGGCTCCCCCAGGTAGGCCGCGATCACCCGCGGGTCTCGGCTGACCTCGTCCGGCCGGCCGTCGGCGATCTTGCTGCCGAACTCCAGCACCACGATCCGGTCGGTGACACCCATCACCAGCCGCATGTCGTGCTCGATCAGCAGCACGGTCACGCCCCGGTCGCGGATCCGGCGGATCAGGCCCAGCAGTTCCTCCTTCTCGGCCGGGTTGAACCCGGCCGCCGGCTCGTCCAGGCAGAGCAGCTTCGGCTCGGTGCCGAGCGCCCGGGCGATCTCCAGCCGACGCTGGTAGCCGTACGGAAGGTTGCGCGCCTCGTCGTTGGCCCGGTCGGCGATGCCGACGAACCGCAGCAGATCCATCGCCTTGTCCTCGGCCGCCCGCTCCTCCAGGATGTGCCGGGACAGCCCGAAGGTCTTGGCGAAGCTCCGGCGCAGCTGCTGCCAGGTGCGCACGATGCCGTCGGGCGCGGTCACCTGGGGCAGTTGCTCCGGCGTGGGCCGCACCCGGTAGAGCCGGAACAGCGCGCCGGGGACGCTCGTCTTGTGCCGGGAGTCCGTCCCGACCATGACGTTCTCCAGCGCCGACATCTCCGGGAACAGCCGGATGTTCTGGAACGTCCGGGAGATGCCCAGCCGGCTGATCTGGTGCGGCTTGCGGCCGGTGACCCGCTCGCCGCGGAACCGGACCGCACCCGAGGTCGGCTTGTAGACCCCCGTCATCACGTTGAAGCAGGTGGTCTTGCCGGCACCGTTGGGCCCGATCAGGCCGAGGATCTCGCCTTCCTGGATGTCGAAGCTGATCCCGTTGAGCGCGACCACGCCACCGAACCGGAGCAGGACCTCGTCGACCTCCAGCAGCGTCCTGCGCGGCCCCGGCTGGGCCGGGATCTTCGGCGCCGCCGGGGTGGTGATGTTCTCGTCAGACATGAGCGGGTGCCTCCTCTGCCTGCGCCGCACGGTCCTTCAGCTCGCGGGCCCGCCGGCGACTGGGGATCAGACCCTGCGGTCGCAGGATCATCACCAGCACCATGGCCAGGCCGAAGGCCAGCCAACGGTAGTCGGCGACCTCCCGGAACCGCTCCGGCAGGTACGCCAGCAGCACCGCGCCGACCGACACGCCGATCATGTTGCCGGACCCACCGACCACGACCATCGCCACGAAGAGGATGGAGAGGTTGACGTTGAACTGGGTCGGGTCGATGAAGGCGTACCGGCTGGCGAACAGGAAGCCCGCGAAGCCGCCGAGCGCAGCGCCGATGGCGAAGGCCCAGAGCTTGAACTTGAACGGGTAGACACCCATCACGGCCGCGGCGTCCTCGTCCTCCCGGATGGCCAGCCAGGACCGGCCGACCCGGCTGTGCTCCAGCCGGCGCACCGCGAAGACCATGAGCAGCACCACGGTCAGCGCCAACCAGTACCACGGCTTGACGTCGATCAGGCCGAAGACCTGGTTGTCCGGCGACGGCGGGCCCTCCGGCCCGGGGATCGCCGAGATGCCCTGAGGCCCGTTGGTGACGTTCTCCGCGTTGCGGGCCACGATCCGGATGATCTCGCCGAAGCCGAGCGTCACGATGGCCAGGTAGTCACCGCGCAGCCGCAGCGTCGGCCAGCCCAGGATCACCCCGGAGATCAACGCCAGCACCAGCGCTATGAAGGCGCAGATGGCCCAGGTCACCGCCCAGGTCGCCGGCAGGTTGAACTCCGCCTGGAACCACTGCACCACCGGCGAGTTGACCGAACCGAACAGCGCCACCCCGTACGCCCCGATGGCGAAGAAGCCGATATAGCCGAGGTCGAGCAGGCCGGCCAGCCCGATCACCACGTTGAGCCCGATCGCCACCAGCACGTAGACGGCGCAGGTGAACAGCACGCCGGACCAGTTGCTGCCGCCCGAGATCGAGTCGGTCCGCAGCCCGTTCAGCCCGGGAATCACCAGGCCGCCGGGGAGCTTGCCCAGGTAGGGCAGGTGGTAGAGGAACGCGACGAAGGCCAGCAGGCCGAGAGACCGCTGCCACTTCGGCAGTGTTTGCCAGCGGTCGCCCATCGAGGCCAGGACGCCGGCCCGGCGGCGCTCCATCCCACGCAGTTTGTTGATCATGCCCGGGCCCTCCCCAGCGACTCACCCAGAATGCCGGTGGGACGGAACATCAGCACCACGACCAGCACCACGAAGGCGATGACGTCCTCCCAGTTGGACGCGAAGAGGGTGGCGCCGTAGACCTCGACGATGCCGAGGAACAGCCCGCCCACCAGCGCGCCGCGCAGGTTACCGATGCCACCGAGCACGGCCGCGGTGAATGCCTTGAGGCCGAGCACGAAGCCGATGCTGTTCTGCGTGAAGCCGAAACGCATGCTCCACAGCAGCGCCGCCGCCCCGGCCATGATGCCGCCCAGCACGAAGATCAGCATGATCACGCGCTCTTGGTTGACGCCCATCAGCGCCGCCGTCTCCGGGTTCTGCGCCACCGCCCGCACGCCCCGGCCGTAGCGGGTGCGGTTGATGAACCAGTCCAGCAGCGCCATCATCACCACGGCGGCCACGAAGACGATCAACTGGATGTTGGTGATCGACGTGCCGAGGACCGTGAAGAGCGTCTCCTGCTCGATGATCGTCGGCATGCCGAGGATGATCCGGGCCCGGCCGAAGATCGAGGGCACCGCCTCACCCAGCAGCTTCGGCAGCACCAGGCCGAAGATCTCCACCAGCACCAGCGACAGACCGATCGCCGTGATGAGGAAGATCAGTGGGGGCGCGTTCTTGCGCCGCAGCGGGCGGTAGGCGATCCGTTCGAGCGCCAGCGCCGTGCCGCCGGAGGCGACCGCCGCGACTATCAGGCCGAGCACCAGAAACAGAATCGCCTGGCCGATCGGCGGGTTGTTCTCCACCCCGAAGGCGGTCCACAGGCCGAGCACCGCGAAGGTGCCGACCATGAAGACCTCGGAGTGCGCAAAGTTGATCAGGCGCAGCACGCCGTACACCAGGGTGTAGCCGAGGGCGATCAGGGCATAGATGGCCCCTTTGGACAACCCGTCGACGGTGTGCTGGCCGATGTGGCCGAAGAGATCGTCGAAATTCACCAGGTCTCCTTGCATGGAGCGCGGCCGGGGCTACGAACAAGAAACCCCGGCCGCACTCGGTGCCGATCGTCAGCTGAGCTTGAGCTCCTGCAGCGGCTCGAACGCCGTGCCCTTGATCTCGTACGACCAGATGACGACCCGCGACGGGTCCACGTCACCGTTCTCGGCGAACTTGATGTACTTCGACACGCCCTGCTTGTCGTACGCCTTCACGTACTCCAGGATCTCGGCACGGGTCTTCTTGCCGTCCTTGAAGGCGTCGGCGAAGATCTGCGCGGCGTCGAAGCCCTCAGCGCCGTAGGAACCCGGCGCCTGACCAAACTCGGCCTGGTAGTCGGCGGTGAAGGTGCCGCCGGCCTTGTCCGCCGGGAGGCAGGGGCAGGTGATGATGGAGCCCTCGGCACCGCCGGAGGCACCCGCCGGGAAGGCCGGGTCGTAGAGACCGTCCGGGCCGATGAACTTGGCCTCGACACCGCCGGCGCGCATCTGGCGGACCAGCGGCGCGGCCTCACGGGTGTAGCCGCCGTAGAAGACGAAGTCGGCGTTCGCCGCCTTGATCTTGGAGATCGTCGCGTCGAACTGCGCCTGCCGCTCCTGGATCTTGTCGCTGGCGGCGAGCGTGGTGCCCAGGTTCTTGGTCAGCTCGGCGGTGATGCCGGCGCCGTAGGCGCTGGCGTCGTCGATCAGGAAGACCCGCTGCGCGTTCTGCGCCTTGAGGTAGGTCGCCACGGCACCCGCCTGGGTGCCGTCGTGGCCGACCACCCGGAAGAAGGACTTGTTGCCCTTCTGGGTGAGGTCGGTCCGGGTCGCCGACGGGGCGACCATCACCAGGCCGGCGGCCTCGTAGACCGGCATGGTGGCGTCCGACTCGCCGGAGAAGTGGCCACCGATGACACCGAGGAACGAGGCGTCACCCGCGACCTGGTTCGCCACCGGAGTGGCCTGCGCCGGGTCACCCTGCGTGTCGAACTCGACCATCTCGATCTGGCAGTCGGCGTTCGCGTCGTTGTGCTGCTTGATCGCGAGCTTCGCGCCGTTCAGCGACGGCAGCACCAGACCCGCGTTGTCACCGCTGAACGCACCGAAGATGGCGATCTTGCCACCGCAGTCCCCCGACGCGACGTCGTCGCCATTGCTGCTGGTGTCCTGGCACCCCGCGGCGGCGACCAGCACCGCGGCGAGCGCGGCAGTACCCAGCGCCCTTGAATAGCTTCGCCTCACGGCTTCCTGACCTCCTCCAGAAGCAGGCCGGCACCCGGCCCGACCGGCGACGACGGGCTGTGGCCCGCCACCACCAGCCAAGCAAGGGCGCCCCCTGCGTTACGGCTCGTGATGGCGGAGCGTACCCACACTCATACGGTCAAGGAAGGGGCTGGAGCGGGGTCTGCGAAACCGTTACGAAGAAGCCCCCAAACGCTGCCAAGCCCGTAACAGATCAATCCGCTGACCGGTCGTTGAGCGGCCGGCCGGCCGCCGCCCGGGACGCCATCGAGCATCGTCACGAACCGGTCCAGGCGGCCGAGCCCGCTCCTCCGAGCGGTGGCGCCGACAACCAGGTCGGTTACTCACAGTAGCGATGCGGCCACTATGTCGCCGCGCTGTGGCCGATCCACAGCGACGTGCCGGTGCCGTCGTCCACCGCCAGCCACCACCGCTGCCCCACCGCGGCCAGGCTCACCGCCCGACCCGCGCCGACCGGAGCCGCCGCCGGCAGCTCGACCGGGCGCCACCCGTCGCCCCCGTCGGTGGACAGCCACCCGCCGTACCGCTCGCCGTCGGAGACCACCGCCATGACCCGCCCGGCCGAGGCGGTCACCGCGCCCACGGAGGGCACGCCGGCGCCGACCCGACCGAATCCGCCGCCGGTCACCCAGCCGGCGTCCGCCAGCCGCCACGCGCCGAACGCCCGACCGCGCAGGCCCACCCCCACCGGCGTGCCGTCGACCAGGACGACCCGTTGCAACTCCTCGTGCTCCCCGGTGCCCGGCAGCACGGTCCGTCGCCAGTCGCGCCCGTCGGCGGAGGTCCAGACCACCGGATCCCGGTCGATCCGCCCCGGGAGCAGCACGCCGCCCACCGCCAGCCAGCCGGCCGGACCGCCCAGCGCGTCGAACGCCCAGGTCACACCCTGCTCGTCGGTGGACAGCTCCGGCGCGCCCTCGACCAGGGTGAACTCCGCCGCGTCGGGCGACACCCAGGCCGCCGCGCCGCTGGACCGGTTGCCGACGATCAGCCAGCCGGCGGGACCGGCCGCCAGCCGGGACACGTTTACCGCCCTCGGCCCGCCGTACAGCTCGAATGACGCCGCCACCTCGACCAGCGTGCCGTCACCGCGCTGCCACCAGGTGCTCACCCGCGGGTTGCCGTGCGCGCCACCGACCTTGCCGCCCACGGCGGCGACGGCCCCGTCGCGGCAGGCGATCGAGAACAGCACGCTCCGCCGCCCGTAATAGGAATCGGCCACCACCGGCACCGGCGTCCACACCGCACCGTCCCGGCTGGACCAGACGGCCGGGCGGGTGTCGCCGGAGTCCTCGGCCACCGCACCTGCCGCATACCACCGGCCCTCGCAGGCCGCGAGGTCACGGAGCAGGATCCGCCCGGCGCCGTCGGGCGACGGCAGCCGGACCTGCTGCCAGTCCATCCGGAGCGGCCCCGGGTCGGCATCGCGCCGCGCGGGCGCCGGACAGCCGACCAGCAGCACGGCGAGCAAGCCGCACGCCGCCAGGAGGAGCCGGCGGCCCCCGGGTACGCGGGGACGGCGCACACCGGGCTGCCGGGTTCGCGCGAACCGCCGAGCACCCATTGGCCAGATGCTAGCCCCCGCAGCCGACCACCCGGCCCGGCGAACAGGTCGGTCAGGGGGTCGGCTCGGCCACCTCGCCGCCGGCGGTCTCGGCGAGAATCCGCTCGGCGACCTCCTTCATGGTCATCCGGTGGTCCATCGCCGTGCGCTGGATCCACTTGAACGCCTGCGGCTCGCTCATGTTGTAGGTGGTCATCAGCGCGCCCTTGGCCCGCTCGACGGCCTTGCGGACCTCCAGCCGGTCGGTCAGACCGGCGACCTCGGCCTCCAGCGCGGCGATCTCTGAGTAGCGGGACAGCGCGATCTCCACCGCCGGCACCAGGTCGCTCTTCTGGAACGGCTTGACCAGGTACGCCATCGCACCGGCCGCGCGGGCCCGCTCCACCAGGTCGCGCTGGCTGAAGGCGGTCAGGATGATCACGGGGGCGATCCGGGTGCCGGCGATCCGCTCGGCGGCGGCCAGCCCGTCCATGATCGGCATTTTGATGTCCAGGATGACCAGGTCGGGCTTGAGTTCCTCGGCCAACCGGACGGCCGCCTCGCCGTCACCGGCCTCGCCGACCACCTCGTAGCCCTCCTCGGCCAGCATCTCGGCCAGGTCCAGCCGGATCAGCGCCTCGTCCTCGGCGATCAGTACCCGCCTGCGCGCGGCATCCGTCTGCGTCTCGGCCACGAGCCACTCCCACCCAGTCTGAGCCCTGACACCCGCGGTACCGGGTGTCGCCGCCCCTAGCGTAGTGGGTAACCTATGGGGCGACGCGACAGGCGTTGAGCGAGAAAGTCCCCGTATTCCAACAGGTAGAGAAACGGAGCTCAAACCTCCGACAGTGTGGGTTCGAATCCCACCGGGGACACCCTCTGTGCCGTACGGGCGGTCGTCAGCTCGACGCGAGCGCCTGCTCCAGGTCGACGCGCAGGTCCTCCGGGTCCTCCAGGCCGACCGAGAGGCGCAGCAGCCCGCCGCGGGGCTTCGCCTCCCCCTCGACCGGGCGGTGGGTCAGCGACGCCGGGTGCTGGATGAGGGTGTCGACCCCGCCGAGCGAGACGGCGTGGGTGATCAGCCGGCAGGCGTCGGCGACCGCCGCCGCGGCCGGTGCGCCGCCGCGTACCTCGAAGGCGAGCAGGCTGCCCGGGCCGGCCAGCTGCCGGCCGACGAGCCCGGCCGGGTCACCGATGCCGGGGTGGTGGACCCGCTCGACCGCCGGGTGGTCGGCGAGCCAGGCGGCGAGTTTCTCCGCCCCGGCCTGCTGGGCACGCACCCGCAGCGGCAGCGTCTGTAGGCCGCGGTGCAGCAGGTACGCGCCGAGCGGGTGCAGGATCGCGCCGGTGAGGGCGCGGACCTGACGTAGCCGCACGGCCCATTCGGTGTCGCAGGCGAGCACCCCGGCGAGGACGTCGCCGTGGCCGCCGATGCTCTTGGTGGCGCTGTGCAGCACCAGTCGGGCGCCGTAACGGGCGGGCTGTTGGAGCACCGGTGTGGCGACCGTGTTGTCGATCAGCAGGGGCACCTCGCCGGCGGCGTCGGCGAGGGCGGCGATGTCGACCAGGTCGAGCGTGGGGTTGGCGGGGGTCTCGGCGATCACCAGGGCGGTGTCGGGGCGGACCGCGGCGGCGACCTCGTCGGGGCGCGCCCAGCTGATCTCGGTGCCGAGCAGGCCGGTGGCGAGCACGTGGTCGGTGCCGCCGTAGAGGGGGCGGACGGCGACCAGGTGTCGCTTGCCGTCGCGGGTCGCGGCGAGCAGGGCGGCGGTGAGCGCGGCCATTCCGCTGGCGAAGGCGACCGCCTCGGTGGTGCCCTCCAGTTCGGCGAGGGCGGTCTCGAAGCGGGCCACGGTCGGGTTCCACAGCCGCTGGTAGACGGCGCTGGCGCCGGCGGGGAGGGTGCCGCCGGTGGCGAGGGTCTCGTACGCGTCGCCGCCGGTGGCGACCGACGGCAGGGGGTTGGTGGTCGAGAGGTCGATCGGCGGCACGTGGACGCCGAGAGCGGCCAGGTCGTCGCGGCCGGCGTGCACGGCTCGGGTGTCCACGGTCGTCATGGGAAAAGGGTCGAACAACCCACCTGTGGGTGGCAATAGTTTCGAATATCATTCGTCCAATCCTCTTTCTGATCCGATGTTGTTCGATGGAGGATGGCGACATGCCCCCCGCATCGAACGATGTGCGGCCGTTCGCGGCCCTCGACGACACCGACCGCGCGATCCTGACCGAACTGGCCGTCGACGGCCGGCTGGCGAACAACGCCCTGGCCGAACGGGTGGGGGTGGCCCCGTCGACCTGCCTGGCGCGCACCCGGGCGTTGCGGGAGTGCGGGGCGATCCGGGGGTTTCACGCGGAGGTGGACCCGGCGGCGGTGGGGTTGCCGTTGCAGGCGCTGGTGTCGGTGCGGCTGACCGAACACGCGCGGGCGGCGGTGGACGCGTTCCGGGCCCGCTCGGTGCGGTTGCCGGGCGTGGTGTCGGTGTTCCACGTGGCCGGCGCCGACGACTACGTGCTGCACGTACGGGCGGCGTCGGCGGAGTCGCTGCGCGACTTCGTCCTGGACCACCTGGCCGTGGACCCGGCCGTGCAGCACACCCAGACCAGCCTGATCTTCGAACAGGCTCGCGGCCGGGGTTGAGCCGCCGGCACCGCCACGGCCGCGAGCCCGCCACGGTTGTCGACCTCGCCACGGTTGTCGACCTCGCCACGGTGCGGCCCGAGGGGGAACAAATGCCGCACCCGTCGGGTTGGCCAGCCGTGTGATCGACGTACCGCTGTCTGTCCTCGACCTCGCCCCCGTCGCCGCCGGCGCCACCGCCGGTGCGGCGCTGCGGCACACCACCGAACTGGCCCGGCGCACCGACGAGCTGGGCTACCGCCGGTTCTGGGTGGCCGAGCACCACAACATGCCGGCCATCGCGTCCTCGGCGCCCGCGGTGCTGATCGCGCACCTGGCCGCGCACACCAACGACATCCGGCTCGGTTCGGGCGGGGTGATGCTGCCCAACCACCCGCCGCTGGTGGTCGCCGAGCAGTTCGGCACCCTGGAGGCGTTGCATCCCGGGCGCATCGACCTGGGCATCGGCCGGGCGCCGGGCACCGACCAGGTCACCGCGCTGGCGTTGCGCCGGACCATGGAGGGCCTCTCGGCCGAGGGCTTCCCCCGGGAGCTGGCCGACCTGATGGGCTACTTCGACGACGCCGCGGGACGGATCACCGCCACCCCCGGGCGCGGCCAGCGACCGGCGGTGTGGCTGCTGGGCTCCAGCGGGTTCAGCGCCCAGCTGGCCGGTGCGCTGGGCCTGCCGTTCTCGTTCGCGCACCACTTCAGCTCGCAGAACACGCTGCCCGCGCTGGCGCTGTACCGGCAGAGTTTCCGCCCGTCGCGCTGGCTGGACCAGCCGTACGCGATGGTGGCCGTCAACGCGGTCTGCGCGGACACCGACGAACGCGCCGAGTGGCTGGCCGGGCCGGCCGGGCTGTCGTTCCTGCGGCTGCGGGCCGGGCGGCCCGAGCCCCTCGCGACACCCGAGGAGGCGGCGGCGTACCCCTACCAGGACATCGAACACGAGTTTCTGGCGCAGCGCCGGCAGGGCCAGGCGACCGGCTCGCCGGGGACGGTGCGCCGGCAGTTGGGTGACCTGCTGGCCAGTACCGGCGCGGACGAGCTGATGCTGACCACGATGGTGTACGACATCGACGACCGGG
Organism: Micromonospora tarapacensis; assembly: GCF_019697375.1. Taxonomy (NCBI): domain Bacteria; kingdom Bacillati; phylum Actinomycetota; class Actinomycetes; order Micromonosporales; family Micromonosporaceae; genus Micromonospora; species Micromonospora tarapacensis. Next base: position 27,884 of record NZ_JAHCDI010000001.1, read on the forward strand.
TGCGTTCGTTCGAGCTGATCGCCACCGAGGTCGCCGGCGGCCTGGGCCGCTGATCCCGCGCGCCGCGCGCCGGCGGGCCGGTGGGCCGGGCGGCCTCTCCGCCGGGCCGGCCGGCAAGCGGGACGGGCACCGACCGGCGGGGGGCATGGTGGGCCAGGTCACAGCGTTGCCGGGCCGCGAAACACGATCTTCACGGCAGCGTCACCCTCGCGACGCGGAGGCGGCCTAACTTTAGACCCGGTGGTGGTACGGCACTCCCCGGTCGGGACGGGTCGGGGGTGCCGCGGTGTGGGGCACCGGGCCGCAGTTGTGCGGATTCCGCGATTGCGGCCCGGTGCCTGTCCCGTTTACTTCTATCGCCTTCTCACCCCCGGGTCAACGCAGGTGGATGCGCGGCGCGGGCGGGGCGGCCATCCCGTCGCCGAGGAAGAAGCTCGGGTGCGGTGGCTGGTTGTAGGCGGTGTTCTGCCAGGCGATCGCGACCCGGTACTGCAGGTCGTGCATCAGCGTGTGGACGCGGGTACCGGTCACCGCCGGGGTGCTGTAGATCCGCAGGGCCCGGCTGTCGGTGGTACGCCACACCACCTCTTCCCGCCAGTCGCCGAGGATGTCGGCCGACAACGCGGGCGTTGCCTTGGTGCCGTTGTTCGAGGCGACGTCGCTGCCGGTGAGCAGGCGGGTGTCGCCGCCGGTGCCGTACTTGTCGATCCGGGTGGCGTCGAGCAGTTCGCGGACCGGGTCGCCGTCCCACCAGACGAGGAAGTTTGTGGAGGAGGGCTTGCGGCCGACGTTCTGGCCTCGGGTGTTGGCCAGGCCGCCGACCGCCGACGACCAGGACTCGGCACCGGGGCTGCCGGCCCAGATGTCGCCGGCGACGCCCCGGCCGTTGTCGCCGGCCGCCGACGTGGACCAGATGAGCTGGCCGGTGCGGGCGTCGGCGAGGTAGGAGCTGGGCTTGCTGCCGTCCTCGTTGACCTTGAAGACCTCCAGGCCGGCGCGGGCCGGGTCGAGGTCGCCGACGTGCATCGCGTCGCCGTGGCCGCTGGCGGTGGAGTGCAGCAGCCGGCCGTTGTCGTCGATGGTGGCCGCGCCGTAGACGATCTCCTGGCGGCCGTCGCCGTCGACGTCGGCCACCGACAGGTTGTGGTTGCCCTGGCCGGCGGCGGCACCGTTGCCGCCGGTGTTGGAGTCGAAGGTCCACCGCCGGGTCAGGCCGCCGTTGCGGAAGTCCCAGGCGGCGATCACCGCACGGGTGTAGTAGCCCCGCGCCATGATCAACGAGGGTCGCTGCCCGTCGAGGTACGCGGTGGCGGCGAGGAACCGGTCGACCCGGTTGCCGTAGGAGTCGCCCCAGGAGGAGACGTTGCCGCGCGGCGGGTCGTAGTCGACGGTGGAGAGGGCGGCGCCGGTGCGGCCGTCGAACATGGTGAGGTACTCCGGACCCGCGAGGACGTACCCGCTGGAGTTGCGGTGGTCGGCGCCGGCGTTGCCGATCACCTGGCCGGTGCCGGAGCGGGTCCCGTCGGCGGTCTTCATGGCCACCTCGGCGTCACCGTCACCGTCGAAGTCGTACACCTGGAACTGGGTGTAGTGGGCGCCCGCGCGGATGTTGCGGCCCAGGTCGACGCGCCACAGCCGGGTGCCGGTGAGTGTGTACCCGTCGACGTGGACGTTGCCGGTGTAGCCGGACTGCGAGTTGTCCTTGGCGTTGGACGGCTCCCACTTGACCACGAACTCGTACCGGCCGTCGCCGTCGAGGTCACCGACGCTGGCGTCGTTGGCGGAGTAGCTGTACGCCTCGCCGGTCGGGGTGGTGCCGCCGGGCGGGACCTGTAGCGGCACGTCCAGGTAGCCGGCGGGGAACTGCACCGCCGGTGCGGACGGTGCCTGCTCGACGCCGTCGACCACGGCCCGCACCGTGTACGCGGCACCGGCGGCGGCACCGCTGTCCAGGTGGTTGGTCGCCCCCGTGATCGGGCTGGCGTTGACCCGGGTGGCGCCCCGGTAGAGGTTGAACGCGACGCCGGAGGTCTCGGTGCCCAGCAGCCGCCAGGAGACCAGGTTCCCCGATCCGGAGCGGACACTGACCAGGCCCCGGTCCAGGTCCTCCGCCTGCATCGAGCCGGTCGGCGGCGGCGTGGTGGGCGACGGGGGCGGTGTGCTCGGCGGCGCGGTGGTCGGGGTGATGGCGCCGGTGCAGGTGGTGCCGTTGAGGGCGAAGCTCGCCGGGGTCGGATTGCTGCCGGTCCAGGAGCCGTTGAAGCCGAAGTTGGTGCTGGCGTTGGTGCCCAGCGTCGCGTTGTAGTCGACGTTGCGGGCGGCGACCTGGGTGCCGGACTGGGTGACGGCCGTGTTCCAGGCCTGGGTGACCTGCTGGCCGGCCGGCCAGGTCCAGGTCAGCGTCCAGCCGGCGAGCGGGTCGCCGAGGTTGGTCACGGTGACGTCGGTGCCGAAGCCACCGGGCCACTGGTTGGTGACCCGGTAGTCGACGCGGCAACCGGCGGCGGCGGCCGAGGCGGTCAGGGTGGTCAGCGATCCCGCGACGAGGGTGGTGGCGGTGACCGCCGCGAGCAGGGCGACCCGGCGGGTGGAGACGGGCATGGGGTGTCCTCCGGTGGAGGTCGGGGCGGCCGTTCGACCGCCGGCGTGCCCAGGCCGGCGGGACGCGCCGCGCTGGCGGCAGGGATCACAACTGGTCGACGTTGCTGAATGCGTTCCCGCGCAACTGCGATGCTAGGGCAAGCGCTTTCTGCACACAGTCGGCCGCGATCCTTGCCCCCGGGCCGGATTTCTTGATCAACTCTAGGGGTGGCGACGCACATGACACCCGACGAGTTCCGCCAGGCCGGTTACGCGGTGGTCGACTGGATCGCCGACTACTGGGCGACGCTGGACCAGCGGCCGGTGACCTCCCAGGATCCGCCCGGTGCGGTGGCCGCCGGGCTGCCCGCCGGACCACCGGCGCACGGCGAGCCGGTCGCCGCGCTGCTCGCCGACCTGGACTCGCTGGTCACGCCCCGGCTGACGCACTGGCAGCACCCCGGCTTCTTCGGCTACTTCCCGGCGAACACCTCGGGGCCGAGCGTGCTGGGTGACCTGGTCAGTGCCGGGCTGGGCGTGCAGGGGATGCTCTGGGCCACCGGGCCGGCCTGCACCGAGCTGGAGACGGTGCTGCTCGACTGGCTGGCGGACATGCTGGACCTGCCGGCACGGTTCCGCTCGACCGGGTCCGGCGGCGGGGTGATCCAGGATTCGGCCTCCTCGGCCACCCTGGTGGCCACCCTGATCGCGCTGCACCGGGCCGCGGGCGGGCGGTGGCGCCAGGTCGGCGTGGACCGCCGTTTCCGGGTGTACGCCTCCACCGAGGCGCACTCGTCGGTCGAGAAGGCGGCCCGCATCGCCGGCCTCGGTGCCGACGGGGTACGCCTGATCGAGGTGGATCCGGTGACCCGGGCCATGTCGCCGACGGCGCTGCGGGCCGCGATCGAGGCGGACCGGGCCGCCGGGGTGGTGCCGGCCCTGGTGGTGGCCACGGTCGGGACGACCTCCACCACCGCCGTGGACCCGTTGCCGCAGCTCGGCCCGTTCTGCGCCGAGCAGGGCCTGTTCCTGCACGTCGACGCCGCGTACGCGGGTGCCGCGGCGGTCTGTCCGGAGCTGCGCTCCGGCCACGCCGGGCTGGAGTACGCCGACTCCTACTGCTTCGATCCGCACAAGTGGCTGCTCACCGGCTTCGACTGCGACGCCTTCTGGGTGGCCGACGCGGCGGAACTTGTCGACGCGTTGACCGTGCTGCCGGAGTATCTGCGCAACGCGGCCACCGAATCCGGTGCGGTGATCGACTACCGGGACTGGCAGGTGCCGCTGGGCCGCCGGTTCCGGGCCCTGAAGCTGTGGTTCGTGCTGCGCTGGTACGGTGTCGAGGGCCTGCGCGCGCACATCCGGCGTGGCGTCGCACTGGCCGCGCGGTTCGCCGACCGGGTACGCGCCGACGACCGGTTCGAACTGGTCGCCCCGCACCCGTACGCCCTGGTCTGTTTCCGGCTGCGCGGCCCGGACGGGCCGAACGAACAGCTGCTGGCGGCGGTGAACGCCACCGGACGGGTGTACCTGACCCACACCCGGGTCGGCGGGCGGCACACGCTGCGCCTCGCCGTCGGGACGCCGCAGACCGCCGAGGCGCATGTCGACGAGGCGTGGGAGCTGATCTGCCGGGCCGCGGCGGCTCTCCCGGAGCGCGGCTGAGGGGTCAGCGGTCGGTGCCGGAGGAACCGACGCCGACCGGGTCCGGGTCGGCCGGCCGGGTGCCCTCGGCGGCGTCGCCCTGGATCGCGGTCCCGGTCGCGGTGGCCGTGACGAGCGCGCGCTGGCGGCGGGTACGCAGCAGGATCCGGATCGCCAGGGTCAGCGCCGCGATCCACCCCGCGGCCAGCAGCAGGTAGGCGACCGTCGGCAGGGCACCGCCCAGATCGGCGGTGCGCATCAGGACGCGGGCGTTGGTCAGCACGATCACACCGCCGACCGCGGCGCCGAGCAGCTGTGCCGGGACGATGCGTACCAGCCATGCCGCGATCGGTGCGGCGATCAGGCCGCCGGCGAGCAGGGCGAGCACGATCGGCAGCAGGAAGCCCTCGGTGCCCAGGCCGATCAGGAATCCGAGACTGGCGGCGGACGCCACGACGAACTCGGAGGTGTCCACCGAGCCGATCACCTTGCGGGGCTCCAGCCGCCCGCTGACCAGCAGGGCCGGCGTCGCCACCGGGCCCCAACCGCCACCGCCGGTGGCGTCGACGAAGCCGGCGACCAGGCCGAGCGGGCCGAGAAAACGCCCGCGCAGCTGGCCGGCCGCCGGGTTGCGGCGCAGCGGCCGGGAGAACCGGACGAGCAGGTACGCGCCGAGCGTGAACAGGATCGCGGCCATCCACGGCGCAGCGGACTCGGTGGAGAGCGCACTGAGGAAGGTGGCGCCGGCGAAGGCACCGACCGCGCCGGGCACCGCGATCCGGCGTACCACCCGCCAGTCGACGTTGCCGAACCGCCAGTGCGCCGTGCCCGCGGCGAGGGTGGTGCCGATCTCCGCCAGGTGCACCGAGGCGGACGCGGCGGCCGGGGCGACCCCGACCAGGAGCAGCAGCGTCGAGGAGGTCAGGCCATAGGCCATGCCGAGCGCCCCGTCGACCAACTGCGCGGCCAGTCCCACCAGCGCGATGACGAGTAACCTGCGCATCGGCGCCCCCTCACTTTTCGGCATCTCCTATCGACTTGGTCGACAATGCGGCATGGGGGCGCCCCGGGTCAAGCCCTGATCGCTCGGTGAGATGTCCTCGCTGCCGGGAACGCTGCCGGCCCCGCCTGGGGCGGGGAGGCCGGCGAGGTCAGCTCCAGGCGCGGGGATCGGCCGCCAGCCTGGTGACCGGCTCGGGCAGCGTCCCCTGTGCCACGTCGGCCACCGTGACCAGTTCGAGGATCTGCCGTTCACTGGCCCGCAGGGCGATCCACACCTCCTGAAGCGCCCGGGCCGCGCCGTGGTAGCCCAGGTGCTCCGGGCGCTGGCCCCGGATGTTGGCCAGCGGTCCGTCGATCACCCGGATCACCTCGGCCAGGGTGATCTCCTCGGCGGGACGGGCCAACCAGTAGCCACCCTCGGGACCGCGCTGGGCGTGCACGACGCCGCTGCGGCGCAACTGCAGCAGGATGCTCTCCAGGAACTTCGGCGGGATCTGCTGAGCCCGGGCGATCTGGTCGGCGGTCACCGGGCGACCGCGCCCAGCCCCGGTCACCGAGGCCAGTTCGGTGACCGCTCGAAGGGCGTAGTCTACCCGGGCTGAGAGACGCATGACCGACAGGTTAACCGTCCGGTACCCAAATGTTCACCGGCGGCCGGTCGGTCCGCCCGGGTGTCCGTCGGCCGGGCTATTCGCCGACCCGGCGCAGCAGGCCTTCCTGCACGGCGCTGGCGATCTGCCGGCCGTCGACGGTGAACATGCGGCCGGTGGCCAACCCGCGGGCGCCGGAAGCCGACGGGCTCCAGCAGTCGTAGAGGAACCACTCGTCGGCCCGGAACGGCCGGTGGAACCACAACGCGTGGTCGAGGCTCGCCCCGACCACTCCGCCCGGCCCCCACACCTCGCCGTGCACCGAGAGCACCGAGTCGAGCAGGGTCAGGTCGGAGGCGTACGTCAGGGCGCAGGCGTGCAGCAGCGGATCGTCCGGAAGCTTGCCGTCGATGCGCATCCAGACCCGCTGGTGCGGGTCGGCCGGCCGGTCGCCGGGACGCACCCAGCCGGGCTCGCCCACGTAACGCACGTCGATCGGGCGGGGAATCTGCCCCCAGATGCCCAGCCGCTCCGGATAGCGGGCGAGCCGGTCGGTCATCGTCGGCACCGCCGCCGGCTCGGGCACGTCCGGCGGGACGGGGGCGTGGTGGTCCAGCCCCTCCTCCGGGCGTTGGAACGAGGCCGACATGAAGAAGATCGGCTCGCCGTGCTGGAGCGCGACCGAGCGGCGTACCGAGAAGGAGCGGCCGTCGCGGACGTTCTCCACCTCGTACGCGATCGGTTCCGCCGCGTCGCCGGCCCGCACGAAGTAGCCGTGCAGCGAGTGGACCACCCGCTCCGGGTCGACGGTGCGGCCGGCGGCGACCAGGGCCTGCCCGGCGACCTGCCCGCCGTAGACCCGCTGCGGGCCGACCGGCGGGCTCATCCCCCGGAACGACATGGCGCCGGTCGGCGCGAGGTCGAGCACCTCCAGCAGCTGGTCGACGGCGGCCTGGCCGACGAGCGTGCCGTCGGTCACTGCAGTGCCCGCGCCGACGCGGCGTCGACAAGCGAACCGAGCTGGTGCACCCGCAGGGTGTTGGTGGAGCCCGGCGTGCCGGGCGGGCTGCCCGCCACGACCACCACCAGGTCGCCGGGGTTGCCCCGGTTCAGCCCGAGCAGAGCCTGGTCGACCTGGCGGAACATGTCGTCGGTGTGCTGCACGAACGGCATCAGGAAGGTCTCCACCCCCCAGCAGAGGGCGAGCTGCGCACGCACCTCGGGCACCGGGGTGAAGGCCAGCAGGGGCAGGTCGCAGTGCAGCCGGCTCAGCCGGCGCACGGTGTCGCCGGTCTGCGAGAACGCGACCAGGGCCTTGGCACCGATGGCCCGGGCGATCGAGGAGGCGGCCACGGTGAGCGCGCCGCCGTGCGTACGCGGGTCGTGCTGGAGGCGGGGCACCGCGATCGAACCGGACTCGGTGGTGCTGACGATCTTGGACATGGTGCTCACGGTGAGCACCGGGTACTTGCCGACGCTGGTCTCGCCGGAGAGCATCACCGCGTCCGCGCCGTCGAGCACCGCGTTGGCCACGTCGGAGGCCTCGGCGCGGGTCGGCCGGGAATTCTCGATCATGGAGTCGAGCATCTGGGTGGCCACGATGACCGGCTTGGCGTTCTCCCGGCACAACTGCACCGCGCGCTTCTGCACCAGCGGCACCTCGTCCAGCGGCAACTCCACGCCCAGGTCGCCTCGGGCGACCATGATCCCGTCGAAGGCGAGCACGATCGCCTCGAGGTGGTCGACCGCCTCGGGCTTCTCGACCTTCGCCAGCACCGGCCGGTGCACACCGACCTCACTCATGATCGCGTGGCAGAGCTTGATGTCGTCGGCGGAGCGGACGAAGGAGAGCGCGACCAGGTCGACACCGAGGCCGAGCGCGAAGCGCAGGTCGGCGGCGTCCTTCTCCGACATGGCCGGCACGCTGACCGCCACGTTGGGCAGCGAGACACCCTTGTTGTTGCTGACCGGCCCGCCCTCGGTGACCAGGACCCGGATGTCGTTGCCGCTGACGTCGGTGACCTCGACGGCGACCCGGCCGTCGTCGATCAGCAGCCGGTCGCCCGGCCTGACCTCCTGCGGAAGCTTGCGGTACGTGCAGGAGACGCGGTCCTTGCTGCCCACCGCGTCGTCTCCCGTGATCACCACGGAGTCGCCGGTGCGCCACTCGTGCGGGCCGTCGGCGAACCGGCCCAGCCGGATCTTCGGCCCCTGCAGGTCGGCCAGGATCGCCACCGGCTGACCGGCCGCCTCGGCGGCCTCCCGGACGAGCCGGTAGACCGCCTCGTGGTCGGCGTGGCTGCCGTGGCTGAAGTTCAGCCTCGCCACGTTCATGCCGGCCTCGACGAGCCCCCGGATGCGCTCCGGTGACGAGGTGGCGGGGCCAAGAGTGCAGACGATCTTCGCGCGGCGTGTCACGCCCATCAGGCTAGTCTCTCCTCCAGGTCGGACCGCGGGCCGACCCCTTGCGCATGGCGGAACAGTTGTCCAACGGCACGCGGCTCAGGCGCGCGGCCGGCGGGCGTGGGCCGCTCCGGACGTCGATGGCGGGCAACGGCGACCGCGCGCCGGAATGGTACGCCCCCGGCGCCAGCCGGCACCGCGGCGCTCCACGGCGACAACCGGGAGTAGGTGGCCGATGACATGCGGTGAAGACCCCCGGTCGGCTCAGCTCTCGGTCTTGGCCAGCGGGAACTCCAGCGAGCCGGCCGGGCAGAGAAAGGTCATCACGTCCACCCGGTAGAGCCCGGCCCGCACCGCCGGGTCGGCCTCCATCACGCTGCGGACGTCGTCGACCGAGCCGGTGCGCGCCAGGCCGAACCCGAGCGGTGGGTCCGGCTCCCGGGCCGGCCCGTCCACCGCCCCCGCGAGCAGGACGATCCCGCGCTGCCGCAACGCCTGCATGTGCCCGGCGTGCTCGGCCTGCAACCGCTGAACGGTCTCGGCGGGCAGTGCCCGCCCGGCCGCGCCGGGATACAGCACGATGCACTCGTACGTGTCGAGTGCGAAATCGACCTGCGGCTCTCCTGACATGGCATTCCCTCTCCGCGGCCCGCCGACGCGGGGTGGCGCGCGCACGCGGCGGTACCGTTCAGCGTCGCACGGACCGCCCGGCCGTTTCCGACGCTCGGGCGATCCCGTCCCCGCCGACGCGGCCCCGGCCCACGCGCCGGATGACCGGTGGGCCGCCGGCCGCTACCGTGTGGACGGTGGCGGACGACCGGCGGCGAGAGGACACGACGGTGCAGGGTGCTGAGCCGGCGGCGGAGCCGCTGCCGTACGCCGAGGTCACCGACGCCGGATACGCCGCCCGGGTCGCGGAGACGTTCACCGTGCGCCAGTTCGGGCCGGCCGTGCTGCTCGACGGTGACTGCCCGCGCTGCCAACACCCGATCACCTGCCCGATCGTGGGCGAGGTCTACCGGCGGGAGGAGGAGGCGCCGACGACGGCCGACAGTGGCTACCGGACCGTGCTGTGCGGTTGCGCCGCCGACCATCCGGCGCGCCCGGACGGGCTGACCGGCTGCGGCGCGTACTGGACGCTGCTGCTGGAGGTCGAGGCGTGATCCGGCTGCGTCCCGGGCCCCCGGCGACGGTCGCCGACCTGCGTCGGGCGCAGGAGCTGGCCGGGCTGCTCCGCGGCGAGTTGGACCGGGTGCGGGCCGCCGCGCTGGCCTGGCGCAACGGCCTGGGCGGACTGCTGATCGCGCTGGTCGGCTTCGGCCTGATCCGGGGCCGCTCCGACGTCAGCACGCTGGCTCCGGGCTGGGGCGCACTGGTCGGAGTGCTGCTGCTGGCCGCGATCACGGCCGGGGTGGCCGGGGCACTGGCGCTGCTGCGGGCCGCGCACGGGCCGCTGTCGGTGACGCCGGTGGCCACACTCCCACCGGCCCCGCTCGGCGAGCATCGGGAGGCCCTCGCCGCGGCCCGCGCCCTGCGGGTCGGCGTGCGGCTGGTGCTGCTCTGCACCACCCTGCTCGTCGCGGCCGTGGGCGTGACCTGGTACGCGCCGGGGCACCCCGCTCCGGCCCCCGTGGGGTCAGGGGCCCAGGTGGGCGTAGCCGGCCCAGAGTTCCGGTAGGCCGGGCAGCGCGGCGCGCAGCTGCCGGACGGCATGGTGCAGGGCGGACGCGGCGCTCTCCGGGTCGATGCCGCCGGGCAGCGCCAGCCCGGCGTAGAGCTCCACGCACAACTGCACCGTCATCGCGTCGGAGATGGACCAGAGCGCACCGATCACGTGCCGGAAACCGGCGAGTTGGAACGCGGTGCCCAGGGTCAGCGCCTCATCCGGCAACCGCGCGCCGCCGCGCGCCGTGTCGCCGGCGGAGAGGACGGCGAGCGCGGCCGTGCTGCCGGCCGGCCGCCACAGGTCCCGCACGCGCAGCGATCCGCCCGCCAGCGCGAGCCGGCCCCGGGCCGGTGCGGCCAGGTCCTGGGTGCCGTGGCAGCAGAGATGGGCGACCGACGCTCCGGGCAGCGCGCCGAGCACCGCCGCGGGCGTGGCCGCCGGGCCACTCAGCGACGTCACGTGGGCCAGGTGCCCACGGACGATCGCCTCCTCCTGCTCCGCGCCCGGCAGGTCGGCCAGGCCCGGCGTCTGCGGCATCCCGACGAACAGGGCCGAGGTGACCGGTGCCGGCCCGGGCGGCACGCTCTGCCGGGCGCGCCGCAGCGCCCGCAGCGAGGCCGTGTAGGACGACACGACCCGGTCGAGCACCCCGTCGCCGCCACTCGACGGCGCCGCGGCGTGCAGCGGCAGCAGGGCGAGATGACCGGTCGGGCACCACCACAGCCGGGGCGGCTCCGAGCCGGCGCCAGGTGGCGCGGCGGCCGGGCCGAGCGCGTCGAGCACCGGGGCGGCGACCACCCGCCACAGCCAGTCCAGGGTCTCCGGGATCCGCCGCCGCAACGCCGCCCGACGTCGTTCCGCCTCGACCCCCGCGCCACCGGCCGTCGTGGTCACCTCCGCGAGGCCGACCAGGAAGTTCGCGAGCCGCACCTGCAGGTCGCCGAGGGTCAGCCCGGGCAACGGCACGAGTTCCACCCCGTTGCCGGTGACCACCAACGCGTCACAGCGCCGCGTGGCCACGTTGACCAGCACGACCGGACCACCGGCGGCCGACTGGGCCAGGTCGGCGAAGGGCGGCGGGCGCAGGAAGCCGGCCAGGCCGGGCAGCCGCCGGATCTCGGCCAGCACCTCGCGTCGGCGGTTGGCCAGCTCGTACCGGCCTTCCGGCCCTCGGGTCGGTGCCACGGACCCGGGGAACGGGGACATCCCGGCTGCTCCGGACGCCAGGGAGGGGGCGTCCAGTCCGTCGAGGGCGGCCTGCAGGTCGGCGAGCCGGCCGGCCAGCCGTGGTGCCCGCTCACGCAGCGCCGCCAGGTCGGCACCGGCGTCGTGGGCCCTGGTCAGCAGCACGCCGCGGCCGTACTCCAGCAACTCCACGGCGCGTTCCGGCCGGTCGAGCGCGATCGCCACCGCCGCGGCGTCGCCGGCCAGCCCGCGGAACTGCTCGAGCAGCCGGCCCTGGTCGTCGGGGTCCATGCCGTGCCAGGCGACCAGGTCGATCAACTCGATCGCGGTGGCGTAGCCGTCCAGCGCGGCCGGCAGGTCGCCCGACTCGGCGGCGAGGGCGGCGTACCGTCGGGCGGCGCCGGCCCGCAACAGCGACGGTGCCGCCTCGGTCGAGGCGGCCTCGCGCAGCGCGGCGATCGCCTCGGCCAACTCGACGGCCGGCAGTTCGCCGGAGCCGGCCGAACGGGCGGCGGCAGGTGCGGCGGGCCGGCCGGGGCCGGCCGGGGCCGGGCCGGCGACCCCGGCGTCGGCCGGCGACTCGACGTCCGCGGCGGTGCCGGCCGCCCGCGCGATCTCCTCGACGGCGGTGGCCAGGTTGCTCAGGCACATGGTCCGGTCCGGGTGGCCGGCGGGCAGCGCGGCGACCGCCGAGCGGTACGCCGCCAGCAGTTCGTCGGCGTCCCGGCCGGATCGGGTGGCCTGGAACCGCAGCAGCAGGGTGTTGCCGAGATTGGTGAGCAGCCGGCGCCGGTACGAGCCGGCCGCCGGCAGCGCCTCCTGGGCCCGCCGCAGCAACGCGATCGCCTCGTCGAGGGCGCCCGCCTCCCCGGTGAGCTGGTGCCGGAGCAGGTGGGCGAGGGCGAGGGTGCCGACGACCCGGGCGTACTCGTCGGGTTCGGCCTCCCGTTGCGCCAGCTCGGCCGCCTCCCGCAGCACCGCGACCGCCTGCGCGGCGTCGTCGACCGTGGCGGCCCGCTCGGCCTCCGGATCGCCCTCGCCGGCCGGCAGTGCCCGGTTGACCGCCAGCTCGGTCCGGCGGTTCAGCGCCGAACCGAAGTTCGCCAGGCCGGGCAGCCGGTCCGGGTGTCCCGGCGGGGTCGCCTCCACCGCCCGGCGCAGCATCGCGACCGCCTCGGTGAGAGTGCCCAGATCCTGGGTGCGGCCGAAGATCTCCTGCAAGGCCAGCCCCAGGTTGGACAGGTAGCGGGGCAGCATCGCCGGATCCACCGTGGCCGCGACCGCACCCCGCAACGCCGCCACGGCCGGTTCCAGCAGCTCGGGCTCCCCCGCCGCGTCGGCCAGCTCACGCAGCAGGTTGCCCAGGTTGTTCAGCAGGTCGGGCCGCACCGGATGCTCCGCCGGCAGCAGTCGCTCCGCATCGGTGAGCAGGGTGCGTGCCTCCCGCAGGGTCTGCACGCCGGCCAGGTCGGCGTGCCAGCGGCCGAGCGTGTACCCGAGATCACCGAGGCGCACGGCGCGATCCGCCGGGTCGGCGGCCCCCGCCGACCCCGCGCGCAGCAGCCGCAGGGCCTCCTGGAGGTCCTCGTGCCGGCGGTGCAGCAGGTAGCGGGACTCCAGCAGTTTGCCGGCGGCCTGCCCCAGCCCGGCCGCGTCGTGCCCGTCGAACCGGGGCCCGCCGCCGCCGTCCGGTACGCCTCGATCGCCGCGTCCAGATCGGCCGGGTCGCGCCGCCGCTCGTAGCGCTCGCCGACCAGCCCCGCCAGGGTCGCTCCGGCCAGGCCGCCCAGGGCGCCGCTGAGCCCGGCCGCCAGTGCCACGCGGTTGGCGTCGATCGCCGCGTCCAGGTCGCCGTCGGCGCCGTTGACCACGAAGCGCCGACCGGCCAGCGACGCGTACACGGCGCTCACCTGCGGGCCGGCCCCGGCGGACACCGCCTGTGCCAGCGCGTCGACAGCCCGGTCCAGGTCGGCCGGGTCGCCCCGCCGCCGCCAGCGTTCCCCCAGCCGCTGACCCAGGTTGGCCTGGGCCATCATCCTTACCGGTGACCCGTCGGGCGCGGCCCGCGCGGCGTCGCCCAGCAGCCGGACCGACTCGTCCAGCGCCGCCGCGTCGCCCACCGCGTCGAACCGGTCGCCGAGCACGTTGCCGAGGTTGAACAGCCGGGTCGGCCGCTCCCGGTCACCGGCCGGGGTCGACTCCAGACTCTCCCGATGTGCGTCGATCGCCGCCGGCAGCGACCGTGCCCGGCCGAGGTGCAGGTACTGGTCCCGGTGCACCCGGCCGAGCGCGGAGAGGTAGTGCAGCCGTTCCGGCGCACCGGACGGGGTCTCGGCCAGTGCCTGCTCCAGCAGGGCCTGGGCCTGGTCGGCCACCCGGTAGTCACCGGAGCGTTCGGCACCGCCCATCAGGGTGACCGCCTGGACGAACAGTGCGGCCGGCACGTCGTCGGCGGACCTGACCGGGCCGCTCGTGCCCACGAGGGAGCGTGCGGCGGGAACCCGGGAGGCGGGGCGGGGCGGTCCGGCCGGACCACCGGCGTCGGAGCCCGCCGGGCCGCTCGACGTGGGCACGTGCGTACGCAGCAGGGCCAGCAGCGACGGCGGTACCCGCTGCGGCGCCAGGGTGAGCAGCAGCCTGGTCAGCATGACGGCCTGGGCGAGGTCGGCGGCGGCCACGCCCGGCGGCAGGGCCTGGAACCGGTACCAGTGCAGACAGGCCAGCAGGAAGATGCCCTCGGCCTGCTGCTCCGTCACCGACCGCCCGATCTCCACCCCGTCGACCAGGTCCAACACGGCCTCCGCATCCCGGACCGCGTCGGCTTCCAGCACCCGCCGAGCGTCACCGGTGGCACCGAAGCCGTCCAACCTCTCGCGCAACCGCCGCACCGGATCGGACCTGAACCGTCGCCACATACCGGCCCCCCGTCGCAGGCATCGATGCCCTGTCAGGGGTAGCAGAGCGGGGGGTCGACCGCTAGCCCGAAGCCGACCGGAGAACGGGGTGGGTGCCGGCCGGCGGGTAACGGGTGCGGACGGGGGTTAGATTGCGTTGACCGCGAGCGACACGATGGGAACCGACACATGACGATCGACGCTGATGCCCGACCCGCGAAGGATGCCGGTACCTACCGCATCGGCGGGGATCTCCAGGTCAACCGGCTCGGCTACGGGGCGATGCAGCTCACCGGGCCCGGCGTCTGGGGCGATCCGTCGGATCCGGCCGAGGCGCTGCGGGTGCTGCGCCGGGCCCACGAGCTGGGTGTGACGTTCATCGACACGGCCGACTCGTACGGCCCGTTCGTCTCCGAGCTGCTGATCCGCCGGGCGCTGCACCCGTACGCCGACGACCTGGTCATCGCCACCAAGGCCGGTCTGGCCCGCGGCGGCCCGGGTGACTGGCGACCGGTGGGCCGCCCGGAGTACCTGCGCCAGCAGTGCGAGCTGAGCCTGCGGCACCTCGGCCTGGAGAGCATCGGGCTCTACCAGCTGCACCGGATCGATCCGGCGGTCCCGCTGGCCGACCAGCTCGGTGAGCTGACGCTGCTGCGTCAGGAGGGGAAGATCCGGCACATCGGACTGTCCGAGGTGACCGTCGAGCAGATCGAGGCGGCGCGCCGGATCGCGCCGATCGCGTCGGTGCAGAACCTGTACAACCTGGCCAACCGCGGCGCCGAGGACGTGCTCGCCTACTGCGAGGGCAACGGGATCGCATTCATCCCGTGGTTCCCGATCGCCACCGGCGACCTGGCCCGGCCGGGCGGCCCGCTGGACGACATCTCCGCCGAGCACGGCGCGACGCCCGCGCAACTCGCCCTCGCCTGGCTGTTGCGTCGCTCGCCGGTCATGATCCCGATCCCGGGGACGTCCTCGGTAACCCACCTGGAGGAGAACGTCGCCGCCGCACGGGTGCGGCTCACCGACACCGACTACCAAACCCTGTCCACCACAACCTGACCGGCCCACCCGCACCTGTTGATCATGATGTTGACGGCACCAACCGATCTCCACGCTGCCGCTAACCTCATGATCGACAGGCAAGGGTGGGTGGGTCACAGGGCGAGGCAGTTGGGGCGGATGGCGGCGTCGCGCAGTGCCTGCCGGACGACCGTGTACGTGGTGCCGTCCAGCACCAGCCCGAGGTGCCCGACGACGCGCAGCGGGCACTGGGACTGGATCAGCACGTTGGTCGCCCCGTCGGCCAGCCGGGCGTTGTCGACCGGCCGGACCAGTTCGTCCTGCCAGGTCCGCACGCGCCGGGGGCGTCGTCGCCCGCGTCGAGCACGGTGAGGAACGACGAACCGATGGTCATCTGCTGGCAGGCGACGACGCCGGCGCAGCTGCCGAGGCCGAGGAAGGCCACGATGTTGGCGACGTACGTGCCGTACCGCGGGGTTGCCGGGTGGGAGGCGGTGGGATGTCCGGCAACAATTCATGAACGTCAATAAGACGTTACGCACGGGTAGCGGCATTCCGCCATCGCCCCGGCCGGCTGACCGGATCCTGCACGCAGGGACCGTCCGCAGACGACGGACGCCGCACACGCCCACGTCGGGCGTGTGCGGCGTCGAGGTCCGCGCGGGTCAGCCGGCCGGCGTCGGCTCCGACTCGGGTTCCGGCTCGGTCCGGGCCGAGCCGGGCTTCACGTACGTCGGGTGCAACTGCACCGGCTGCGCCTCCTGCCGGAGGCGCTGCCGCGCCCGAACCCGCAGGTTGAGGACCTCCACGAAGATCGAGAAGGCGATCGGGCCGTACACGTAGCCCTTCGGGATGTGCTGGTCGAAGCTCTCGGCGATCAGGCTCGCGCCGATGATCAGCAGGAACGACAGGGCCAACATCTTGACCGTCGGGTGCTGGTTGACGAAGCTGCTGACCGCACCGGCGGAGACCAGCATGATGATCATCGCGATGACCACTGCGGCGATCATGATGGCGAGTTCGTCGACCATGCCGACGGCGGTGATCACCGAGTCGAGCGAGAAGACCACGTCCAGCACCAGGATCTGCGCGATGACGCTGCCGAACGAGGCGACCTTCTTGCCCGAGCGGGCGTGATCGGATCCCTCCAGATGCTCGTGGATCTCATATGTCGCCTTGCCGACCAGGAACAACCCGCCGAGCAGCAGGATCAGATCCCGTCCGGAGATCTCCTGCCCGAGCACGGTGAACAGCGGCGCGGTCAGGCCGATGATCCAGGACAACGACGCCAGCAGCAGCAGGCGGGTGATCAGGGCCAGCGAGATGCCGATCGTCCGGGCCCGGGCCTGCTGGTGCTCGGGTAACCGGCCGGACAGGATCGAGATGAACACCACGTTGTCGATGCCCAGCACGATCTCCAGCAGGAGCAGGGTCGCGAACGCGATCCACAGCTCGGGACTGGTCAGGAACTCCATGCCATCCTCGACTCTCACGACCGGCCGCCGGGTCGGCACCCGGACCATCGGCTGATCTGCACAATGATGAACTACCGGGCCAGCCGCCCCGCCGCAACCCCGCTCCCACCTGCGGCAGCGTGGCGGGTGAATCGACGGGGTCGGGGCGCCTCCTGGAACCACCACACCCACGCCGAGTCGGAGAATCGACAGGTGTTGTTACCAACACCGCGACGAGCGCGTCCGGCACTCATGAGGATCCGGCGAATAGATGTCCCCTGGCGAGCAGGATCCGTACGTGCTCCTCGGTGTCTCCCCGGAGACGTCGCTGACGCAGATACGTCGATCGAGGCGGCCGGTAGCAACCCCGCCGGGACCGGATACGTCACCGCCCGGGTCGCGGCGCGGCGTTGTTCGCGTTCGACCGGCCCGGCCGCAGCGGGCAAGACCGGGGCCGGGCTGACACCCCGCATCACGTCAACGAGATACCCGCTGACCGCCGCATCCAGGGCGTCACCGTCCAGCTTGGTCAGAACCCGGCGGAAGGTCCGCTCGCTGGGAACCACATACCGGCCGGTCAACGCGTCGTAGCGGGCGCCGATGCGGGCCAGGACCTCTTGCCCAGCACCGGTCGCCCACTGCCAGATCGCCGCCACCGAATCGTTGCCCACGACCAGGGTCACGCACGCGGCCAGCACCAGGATCACGACCAGCCGATGCCGGCGGCCCCGCAGGGCACGCGGGTCCGGCACCGCGGCGAGGCGGTCGCTGATCGGTTGCCGCCGCGGGTCCGTGTCCAGCGGGCCGCGACTCCGTTTCACGGCGAGGTGCTGCTGACGGCGTCACCGCGGGTCCCCCTGAGCACACACGGACCGACGACGAGCAAATCTACGGTCTGAAGGCGAGGCTCTTCGCCGCGAGCGCCCCTGCGCTCCGCTCGTCGCACCTGCCACGCGCAGCGCCCCGCCTGGCGAAGCTGGCTTTCCCGGCGCCGGAACAGGCAACTGGAGCTGTGCGCGACCACCCGAATCAGGAACCAGGGCAGCATCTCGGGCCCCAGAACCCTCGCCGCCGGCATCACAGGTAGGGCTTGCCCAAAGAGCCGGACAGGGCCTTGAACCGCCTCAGACGGATGCGGTGGAACGTGCCGCATGATCGGCCTAGAAAATGGGCCGCTCGACTCGATATCCGACCCCAGATGTTCTGGTTGTTCTGCACCGTGTTTGAGACACTAGCGGGTTCGGCCGAACCCAGCGCGCTGGCAACCCGCTGAACCTCCTGGAGGAACTCGCTATGACCGAAGCTCCGACTGGTACGGGTGACGCCGACGACAATGCCGCCCGGGAGGCTGTCGAGCGAGAGCGGGCCGAGCTGCGCCAGTTCATCAAAGGGCTGGATCCGCATGACATCAAGTCAGGCGACTGGTTCTCGAAGCTCGTCGCGCAGGCCCTGAGCTCCTACACCGCTAAGGTCGACTGGCAGTACTTCCAAGAGAAGTACAAGGGCGTACCGGCAGATGGCATCGTCGAGCAGCGGATCACGATGGCGTCGCGATATGCCGCGCTCGAAGGTGGGCTATCGGCCGGAGCGTACTCGGCGGCCGTTGCCGCCACGATCGGCAGCGGTGGTGGCGCGTCACCGCTTACTCTGCCGGCCGCTGGCGTGACCCTCATGGTCGACCTCACTTACATCACCCAGCTTCAGCTGCGCCTGGCCTACGACATCTCCGTGCTGTATCGGGTTCCGCTCGACCTGTCCGACCCGGATGACATGTGGAAGCTCATTCGTGTGGCCTTCACGATCAAGGGCGGAGAACTGGCACGGGAGGGCGTCACCAAGGCGGTCCCTTTTGTGGTGCGTCCGTTGATCAAAAAGTTCTATTCCAAGACCGTCCTGACCGCGGCGAAAGGGCTCCCCATCGTCGGGAAGCACCTCTTGCAGCGCAACGTCATCAAGGTCGGTATCCCTCTGGTCGGCATTCCCCTCACCGTCGTGCTGAACCGCTACACGACACTGGTCGCTGGCCGACACGCGCGAGCCGTACTCCGTAACGAGGCGCGGGTGATCGAGCTCGCCGTGAGGCTGAGCACCGGAAGTCAGTACCCGCAGCTGATGCTGTGGGTCGCATGGCTCGTCATTACAGCGGACAACAAGATCGGCGACGATGAGACGCTGCTGATGAAGCACCTGGTGCGAATCGTCCGCGACCTGCACGGGGTAGTCGACGAGGAACTAGCCAACGTCGTCGACATCGACCCCGACGATGTGTGGAAGCGTCTGGACGCTGAGCCCGGAGACCTGACCGAACTCCTTGACGTCGCCAATCGGGTGGCCACGGTAGACGGCGATCTCACCGCACGTGAGAAGGAAGTCATTGCCGAGCTTCATGACCGCTGCCGTCGACACTGACGGCACTGCCTTCTTCCGTAGCCTTGGTGGTCTGGCCAGCCTCCGCCTTCACTTCCCGTGCAACGTTCAACGAGTGGCGTGTCGAGATCGTAATAGACCCGACGACCGCGTCGCTCGTCGTGCCGTTCTGCCACGCACGTATCAACCTGCCTACCGTTCAGTTGTAGAACGAGTCCAAGGTGTCAGGATCAGGCTGCTGCCGGCCGTCACCACCTGGATACGACACCCCCATCTCTCGGAACCAGACGTGGGCCATCAGTTCCGTGTGGTGGTAGTAAATTGCTGCGGAACGCAGCGCCTTGGAGGTGCTTGGCCCAGTGAACTCCCGCGGCGCCCCCTCTATCTTCTTCCACGCCATGATGAGATATCGGACTGCCCGGTCGTGGTGCCCCGAGTATCGACCGGTTCGGCCGGGTGCCTCCAGATCGGTAGCCGCGATCGCCGCCCCGATCCGGTCGACGACATCTTGGACGTACTTCCCGACAATTTGCCGCACGTTGGCCGCCTGGACCACGTCCGGATCATGGACGCCTGCATCGGCGAGTTCGGTAGCCGCATCACCGACCGGTGATATCGTCCCGTCCGGTCTGATCGTGAATAGGCTTACGCCGGCCTCCTTAGCCGCCTCGCACGCTGCGGTCGTGTACCCGGAGGTCGAATAGAACAGGTGATGGGCTGTATGCGGCCGGGCACCACGCAGTTGACGTACTAGAGGAGAACCTACTGGCATTGCCTGCATCTTTACCTGTGCGACACCCGCCCGAGAGACGACATCGAGTCCACCATCACGATTGCCACCGGTCAGCTCTGCATCGGAGAAGCCAAGCGCTCGCATGTGGGCGGTGGCGATCTCCTCACTCGTGCGCCAGTCGGACGGCAGGAGGCGCTGCGCCGTCGCAGCCTTGCTTGTGGCCGCGCCATCAAGCTCGGGAAGCGCAGGTACCTCAGGGTGCTCGGGCAACAACATGATCTCATTGGCTGCCCCGTTTGTGATGAGCCGTACCAGTTGATCCACGTCTTCGTTTTCTGAGAAGACCTTGAAACTGACTTCGCGACCGTCATCAGCCGTGCAGGCCAAGGCACAGCCGACGTTCGGCCAGGATTTGGTGCTGCTCGCCATCAAGCCCGGCCGTCCTGGGCCGGTGAAGACCACGACCGCGCCGATAGCGCGTTCGGCGAGGATCCACCGGCGCATGGTCCGGACAGCGATAAACGGAGCTGTACCCTCGCGGGTCAGCTTGGCGGCTACGACGCAGTCCTGAGAATGGAACTCCACGGCGGCTTCAGCGACGATTTCAATATGATCGTCCGGATCGACCGCAGCCAGCACTCGCGCGCCGACCTCGGGGTTCAACGGTTCGGCACCAGGCGTACGTAGATAGGTCCGGTAAGCCCACGCCGCCCGGGTATCTTCCTTGAGCGGGTCCAAACCACGGCCGGTGGGCACAGCGGCCGGAGTCGATGAGCTGGGAGAATGCTCCGTCACACGCCAGGGCACCGGAAATGTCCTCACCGAATTGCCCCGCCATCCTGTGGAGAGATCCTGGTACCAGGGTCCCGGTTGGTGAGCGTCGGGTCGCCGATCGACACATTCGATGATCCGATGCGGGTCGCCGACCGACCGCTTGCCGGATGGAGCGCTCGCCGCCAACTCGGATCTCTTCAGTCTGCCTATGCGAGCACCGCGTGGCGCAGGGTGATCCGCCACACCGAGAAACGCGTACGCTGGCTGCGTTGAGCACTCGCGGGCCACCCGCCCGCGTCACACCGTGCCGCTGCTGCTCCCGGCCCGCACGGACAGGGCGGTCGGCAGGAGCGACTCGCTGAGCTCCGGGACCGTCAGCACGCTGACCGCGACGCCGGGTTCGACCAGCCAGAACGCCTGGACGCCATCGGTCAGACCGAGGCCGTCACCGTGCGGGAACTCGACCAGCCGCCACTCGACGGGGTCACGCTCGTGATATCCGCAGAGAAAATCCCGTAGGGCGGTCAGGTCGGTCAATCGGTCCCCGCGCAGCACGTGGACCCGCAGGTCCGCACGGTAGCCGTCCGGCACCTGCCGCTCCCAGACCCGGCTGGCGAAGCGTACGTCGTCCCACTCGCTGGCGAAGTCCGACACCTCGTCGCCGACACCGACCGGCACCTGCCCGATGTGGAACCCGTCCAGCAGCCCGCCGTCACACGTCTCGTCGCTCATCCCACCGCCCCCGTCGCACTCTCGATCCGATCCCGACGATCCCGGCTCAGCTGCCCAACGCGCGTACCTTGGCGATGGTCTCCTGGACGTGCTGCCTGGCGGGCTCATTGCCCTGTGCGGCCTGCGCGAGCGCCTGCCGGTACGAGTCGATCATGCTGATCAGCGGCCCGCCGGCGACGCCCTGCAAGGCGCCCGCGACGAGCTGCCGCGCCTCGGCGGCGTCCTGGGCCGCTGCCGCCGTCTTCGCCTTCGCCTCGTCCAGCTTCTGGGCGGCCGCCGCCAGCCTGGCGATCATCTCCGCTGCACTCACACACCCTCCCCCCACGCTCGCCCACCCGACCACAAAGGAGCCTACGAGATCCGCACCCCCACCGCGACCGGCCTGGTCCACTCGCGCCGATCATGCAGTTGTGGCGCCGGAATGCTCCCCAATGTCCCACTTGTCAGGCACCACAACTCCAAGATCGCCACGTCGCTGGGGGTGGGGGGAGCGGCATTGGGGTTAGCGGAGGGTGCGGACGAGTAGGAGGTAGCCGCAGTAGGCCAGCGGGACGGCCAGGAAGCAGAGGAGGAAGCCCAGCACGGGATAGCGTGGCGGGGTGGCGGCGCCCACGGCGGGCCGGCCCCAACGGCCGAGCACCAGCCAACCGCCGATCAGCGAGACGGCGGGCAGGCCGGCGCACATCCAGGCGTAGAGGGTGAAACCGTCGACCACGCCAATCCCGGAGGCGAGCACCATGACCAGCATGAGCACCACGGAAACGGCGGCGAAGCCGAGGTAGACGGCGACCGCCCGGGCCATCGGCGACCAGGTCGGCAACAGTGCCGGCCGCTGGGCGAGCAGCTCGGCCAGCTGCCCGTGCCGGTCGGCCTCGTCGGCCCACCGCCGGGCCAGTTCCAGCTCCGTCGCCGGATCGACCTCGCCGCCGCGCGGCGCCGGCACCCGGCCGCCGTCGAACTCACCGCCACCGGAAGCGCCCGGCCCGACTCCCCCACACCCGTTCGCGGGTACGCCTCGACACCCGGCCACCCCGGCGCGGCGGCTGCGCCGCCGTCCGGCGCCATCCCCGGTTCCGGGCCGGCGCCGGGGTGCGCGGACGGCGGAGACGGCGGACCCGGCGTGGACGGACCGGGCGGCGGAGCAGGCCACGAACCGGGCGGACCCGACACCGGCGGACCCGACACCGGCGGACCCGACACCGGCCGTGGGCCCGCTGGGGCGGCGGCGTCCGGCGCGACGCCGATGGTGCGGCCGAGGTGGTCGAGGCGCTGCCCCTGGGCGACGAGTCGCCGGTCGAGATACTCCACGGCGGCGCCGAGGTCGCGCCGCCGGTCCGCCTCGACGGCGGCACCCTGCTCGCCGGCCCGCTGCTGCACGGCCAGGTGGCGGGCCAGCGCCGCGTACTCCTCGAAGGTGGACACGCCTCACTCCTGCCCGTCGGGAGAATGCGCGTCACGGACGAACGGCACGATCAACCGGACCCGCTGGTCGTGCCGGTCCACCAGCAGCGCCCGGTCCGCCCGGGGCGTGTACGCCAGGTCGTGCACGCCGAGGTGCAGGCCGAGGTCCGCGCCGGGCACGTTGAGGGCGACCAGGCAGGCGACGTCGTCGCGGTTCTGCGTGCCCCCGAGGTCGTCGGCGAGCCGGCGCAGCCCACGCCACCAGCCGAGCAGGTGCACGCCGTGGCCGGGCCCCTGTCGCAGCAGGGTACGCAGGTCGTCGTGGCCGGAGCGGAACGTGCCGGGGTCGTTCTCGCCGAGCAGCCCCGCGGCGGCGTCCATCCCGAACACCACCAGGTAGCTACGGCCCGGCGACCCGGCCGCCGGAGCGTCGTCGCCGGCCGTCGCCGGTGGACCGGCGTCGCTGCCGTCCGGTGCGGCGGCGAGGGCACGGATCCGGTCGCGCAGCGCGACGGCGTCGAGCCGCTCGACCCGGTGCCCGGCGGTGGTCAACGTGGCGGCCGTGTCGTCGGCCGCCGGGTCGGCGGCGGCGACCAGCGCGGCGAGCAGGAACACCACCTCACCGGGCGGGTGCTGCCGGGCCAGGCTCAACGTCGCCGCCCGCAGCACCTCGGCACCGGCCGTGGCGGTCCCGACCACGGCCAGGTGCCGCCCCGGCGCGGTGTCCATGATGAAGAGCGCGGTGGTGCCGTCCACGTCGACCGTCCGGCCCACCAGGGCCAGTGGTCGCCGGCCGCCGGGACGCAATCCGGTGAAGGTCGCGTCGTCCTCGACGCGCGCGGTGTCGTACCCCCGGAAGACCGACGGTGGACGGGCACCCGACGCGCGGGACTGCCACAGGTCGTGGCGCAGCCGGGTCAGCTCGCCGGTGGCGGCGTGCGCGTCGGGGAAACGGATCACGGTGTTCGCCCCGGCGGCACCGGCGGCGGTGTTGACCACGGCCGAGCCGACCGGCAGCGTCGCCGCGGCGTCGTTGAGCTGGTCGAGCACTCCCCCGCCGCCGGGCAGCGCCACCCGGAGCGCGAACTGGCCGAAGACCGCCTCGGCCCGGCCGTAGAGCGCCTCGATCCCCGTCGTGCTCTGGCTAGCCAGCACCAGGTGTACGCCGTACGAGCGGCCCTTGCGGGCCAGTTCCTCCAGCAGGTCCACCGACTCCCGGGCGAGCGGGTCGTTGCCGGCGAGCAGCACGTGGAACTCGTCGATGACCGCGACGATCCGGGGCACCGGGGTGTCGGCCGGCAGGTCGGCCAGTTTGGTGACGCCGTGCCGCTTGAGTGCGGTGGCCCGCCGGTGCAGTTCCCGGCGCAGCTCGCGCAGCACGGCGACGCCGTACTCCCGGTCGCTTTCGATGCCGACGGCGCGGGCGTGCGGCAGCCACGACGGGTCGCGGTCGGTGGGCACGAATTCGGTGAAGCTCACCCCCTCCTTGAAGTCGAGGAGATAGAGCTGCAACTCGGCCGGAGAGTAGCGGGCGGCCAGCCCGTAGAGGACGTCGAGCAGGAATACCGTCTTGCCGGCGCCGGTGCGCCCGCCGACCAGCCAGTGCGGGGTGGCGTCGTCGAAGGCCATGCCGAACGGGTCGCGTCCGGCGCGGCCCACCACCGTATGCAGGCCGGCGCGGGCCGAGGCGGCCCAGCGCCGCCCGGGCAGCAGGTCGGCGAAGTCGACCTGCTCGCCGCGCCGGGCGGCCTCGCCCAGGTGGGTGGCGAGGGCGGCGACCGATGCCGGCGGCGGGTCACCGTCGAGGACCACCGGGGCGGACAGGCCGGTGCCGTCGGCGCTGAACGGCGCACCGGGCGGGTCGCCGACCCGGGCGTACGCTCCGGTCAGCCGCAGCATGGTGGTGGCACCCAGTGGCGGGGCTGGCTCACCCGGCCCGGCCGGCGGCCAGCCGCCGAGCAGCACACAGACCGCGGCGGCCGGTCCGGCGTGGGTGAGGGCGGCGAGGCGGGCGGCCTCACGTGGCGGCGGGACGGACGCGGCCACCAGCAGCAGCAGTTCCTGGTCCGGCCGGTCGGCCTGGCGGGCGGCGCGGGCATGCCGCTCGGCGGCGTCGAGCAGTGCGGCGACCTCCACCTCGGTGGTGGCCGGCGGGTCGACGACACCGGCGTCGAGCAGGGGCGCAGCGGGCCGAAGGTCGCGCCCAGCGCGGCGGTGTCCAGCGCGGCGACCCGGACGCCGCCGGGCGCGGCGGTGGCCAGCAGCCGCAGGACGAGCGCACGCAGCATCCCGGCCACCACCGGGTCGCGGGCGTCGCCGTCGATCGCCAGGTGGTGCCCGGCGCCCAACGGGAGCAGGACCGGGAAGCCGCCGCCGGCGGTGACGGCCGCACCGACGCGTACGGGCACGGGCCGGTGGGCCAGCGGCAGGCCGGGCGTCGGGGTGGCCAGCGCGGCGCCGACCCGGGCCAGCCGGGTCAGCAGGTCGGCGTCGGCCGGCGGAGCCGGCGGTGCCGCGCTGCCCAGCGCCGCGCGGGCGGATTCGAGGTGGGCCCGGGCGGCCCGGTGGGCGGCGACCGCCTGCCCGTACGCCGACGCGAGCCTGCCCAACCTCTGCTCCTCCGCCGACGGCCGCCTGGTCCGGTGAAACCCTAACGGACGGCGGCGATCCGGGCACGGTCACGAACCGGACGTGTCGGGCGGCGGGGACGTGCCGCGGCCGGCGGTCCTGATCGGACCGCCGGCCGCCACGGTCTCCGTCAGCCGGTGACCGCGTTGAGCGCCGGCAGGTAGCCGTACCGGTAGCCGTCGGCGTTGGGGTGGTATGCCTCGATGATCCCGGTGACGTCCCGGATCCACGGCTGGGCGCCGCAGACGCCGTGACCGGCGAACGTGGGCCGGGTGTCGGCGAAGGTGGCGCCGGCCGCGGCGGCCCGGTCGGTGGTCACCGCGGCGAGGACGTCGGCGGCCTCGTTGAGCAGGGCCCGCTTGTGGCTGCTCATCGCGAACAGGCCGCAGTAGCCGGTCTCGAACAGCCGCGGGTAGCCGAGCACGACCAGCCGGGCGTTCGGCGCCCGGTCCCGGATGGCGGCATAGGTGCCGTCCAGCCGGGACGGCAGCGTGCCGGTGGCGAACGCCTTGGCGGCGTTGACCGCGTTGGTGCAGGTGGAGGTGCTGCCGAAACGGCAGCTGGTCATCACGTCGGCGAAGCCGGCGTCGTTGCCGCCGATGGTGATGGTGACCATCGTGGTGGTGGCGCTCAGCGAGCCGAGCTGGTTGTCGAGCACGTCGGCGGTGACCGCGCCACCGCAGGCGGGGAAGCGGAAGCTGGCCACGTCGTTGGCGGCGGCCCACAGCGGGGCGTACGACTTCTGGCTGCGCAGGCAGGTGGACAGGTCGTACGGGCCGGCGCCGACGCCGGAGGAGTACGAGTCGCCGAGGGCGACGTAGTGGATCGGCGCGGCAGCCTGGGCGACGCCCGGAGCGAGCAGCGCACCGGCGGTGGCGGTGAGGAGGGCGACCAGCGCGCTCAGTGCGCGGGCCAGCGGACGGTGTGGCATGGGGACCTCCACGGGGGTGGTGGTGGAGCCCGAGGACCGCGCGCGTGGCCAGGGGTGACGGTTGTTACTAGTCGGTAATGATATCGAAACAGATGGATAAAGTGAATAGCCGTTAAGGCGCCGGACGCGACGCGGGCCGCGCCCGCGCGGTCGGTACGCGCGGACGCGGCCCCGTCACGTCCGGCGGCCGGCCGGACCGGATGCCGTCAGCGGGCGGCGAGGGCTCGGGTCGTGGGATCGACGGGGGCCGGTAGGGTCCCGCTGCCGCCCAGGTACGCGTGGATCGCCGCGGCGGCGGCCCGCCCCTCGGCGATCGCCCAGACGATCAGCGAGGCACCCCGGTGCATGTCGCCGGCGACGAAGACACCGTCGGCCCCGGTCTGCCAGTCCGCCCGCGAGTCGACGGCCCCCCGGGCGTTACGGGACACCCCGAACTGCGCCAGCAGCGGCTGTTCCTCGGTGCCCTCGAAGCCGATCGCCAGCAGCACCAGATCCGCGGGCAGCTCCCGCTCGGTGCCCGGCACCGTGGTGACGAAGCGCCGGCCGTCGCGCTTCTCCACGGTCACCTCGACGATCCGCACGGCCCGCACCGCGCCGGTGCCGTCGTCGACGAACTCCTCCACCGCCACCGCGAAGACCCGCTCGCCGCCCTCCTCGTGCGCCGGATACTCGCGCAGCACCCACGGCCAGGTCGGCCACGGGTCGCGCGCCTCGTCGCGGCCCTGCGGCGGGCGCGGGTACAGGTCCAGCTGGTGTACGCCGGCCGCACCCTGCCGGTGCGCCACGCCGAGACAGTCCGCAGCGGTGTCGCCGCCGCCGATGATGACCACGTGCCTGCCGGCCGCGTCGATCGGCGTGCCGTCCGGCAGCGTGGCCAGCGCGGGGCGACCCTCGCCGGCCGCCGCGACCACCCGGTTGGCGGCCACCAGGTGTGCCATCGCCTGGTGCACGCCGCGCAGCCGCCGGCCGACGGTGTCGGTCTCCCGGCCCTGCAACGCGCCGCAGGCCAGCAGCACCGCGTCGTGCTGGGCGCGCAGCTGCTCGGCGGTGACGTCGACGCCGACGTTCACCCCGGTGCGGAAGACCACCCCCTCGGCGGCGAGCTGGGCCAGCCGGGCGTCGATGTGCCGCTTCTCCAGCTTGAAGTCGGGGATGCCGTACCGCAGCAGGCCACCGATCGCGTCGTCCCGCTCGTACACCGTGACGGCGTGACCGGCGCGGGCCAGTTGCTGGGCGGCGGCGAGCCCGGCGGGCCCGGAGCCGACCACCGCGACCGACCGGCCGGACGGCGTCGGCGCCGGGCGCGGCGCCAGTCCCCGGGCCGCGGCCGCATCGGCGATCTCCACCTCGACCTGCTTGATGGTCACCGGCTCACCCCCGCCGATGCCGAGCACGCAGGCGGCCTCGCAGGGCGCCGGGCAGAGCCGGCCGGTGAACTCGGGAAAGTTGTTGGTGGCGTGCAGCGACTCCACGGCCGCGTCCCAGTTGGCGGTGCGGACCAGATCGTTCCAGTCCGGGATTCGATTCGCCAGTGGGCACCCGGCAGTGTCGCTGTGGCAGAACGGGATGCCGCAGTCCATGCACCGGGTGGCCTGCTCGCGGATCAGCTCCGCACCGGCCGGCGGGTACACCTCCCGCCAGTCGCTGATCCGCACCGGCACCGGCCGGCGGGCGGGCATCCGCCGCGGATAGCGCAGGAATCCGTTCGGGTCAGGCACGAGCCACCTCCTGGGCGACCGCCCGCGCGGCGGGCGCGACGGGCACGGACGAGTCGGCGGGCGCCGGCGGTGCCGGTGCGGCGGCCGGTGCCGCCAGTGCGCTCATCACCGCGTCGTCGACGTCCTGGCCGGCGGCTTCGGCGGCCCGCATGATCTCCATCACCCGGCGGTAGTCCCGGGGTATCACGACGGTGAACTCCTCCACCGCCTCCGGCCAGCGCTTGAGCAGTTGCTCGGCGATGGCCGAGTCGGTCTCGGCGAAGTGCCGCTGCACCAGCCCGTGCAGCACGGACCGCTCCTGCTCCCCGGGCAGAGCGAGGTCGACCAGCTCCGGGTTGACCCGCTGGCGGTCGAGGTTCCAGACGAACGCGGTGCCGCCGGACATGCCGGCGGCGAAGTTGCGACCCGTCGGGCCGAGCACCACCACCGTGCCACCGGTCATGTACTCGCAGCCGTGGTCGCCGACCCCTTCGACGACGGCCACCGCGCCGGAGTTGCGGACCGCGAACCGCTCCCCCACCCGGCCCCGCAGGAAGACCTCGCCCTCGGTGGCGCCGTAGAGGATGGTGTTGCCGGCGATGATCTGATCCTCGGCGCGGCGGCCCGCCTCGGCGTCGGCGGCGACGAACGGTGCTGCCGCGTCCGGCCGGACGACGAGCCGGCCACCGGAGAGTCCCTTGCCGACGTAGTCGTTGGCGTCGCCGTGCAGGCGCAGGGTGACCCCGCGGGGCAGGAACGCGCCGAAGGACTGCCCGGCGGTGCCGCGCAGGACGAACTCGATGGTCTCGGCGGGCAGCCCGGCACCGCCGTACCGGCGGGTCACCTCGCCACCGAGCATCGCGCCGACGCTGCGGTGCTCGTTGCGGATCGCCACCTCGGCCCGCACCGGCGTGACCTGCGTCCCGGTGCCGGCGGCGTGGCCCGTGCCGCGCAGCGCCGGGGCGGCCAACGCGATCAGCTCGTTGTCCAACGCCAGCTCCAGGCCGTGGTCCTGGGCGCGTACGCCGCGGCGGGCGCCGCCTTCGGGCAGTTCCGGCAGGTGCAGCACCCGGCCGAGGTCGAGCCCGCCGGCCTTCCAGTGCTCGACCGCCGGTGCCACGTCGAGCAGCTCGGTCCGCCCGATCGCCTCGTCGATGCTGCGCAGGCCCAGCTCGGCCAGGTAGCCGCGGATCTCCTCGGCGAGGAAGAGGAAGAAGTTCTCCACGAACTCCGGCTTGCCGGTGAAACGCTCACGCAGCACCGGGTTCTGGGTGGCGATGCCCACCGGGCAGGTGTCCAGGTGGCAGACGCGCATCATCACGCAGCCGGAGACGATCAGCGGAGCGGTGGCGAAGCCGAACTCCTCGGCGCCGAGCAGCGCGGCGACGATGACGTCCCGACCGGTCTTGAGCTGGCCGTCGACCTGCACGGTGACCCGGTCGCGCAGCTTGTTGAGCAGCAACGTCTGCTGGGCCTCGGCCAGGCCCAGCTCCCACGGGGTGCCGGCGTGCTTGAGCGAGTTCAGCGGTGAGGCGCCGGTGCCGCCGTCGTGGCCGGAGATCAGGATGACGTCGGCCTTGAGCTTGGCCACCCCGGCCGCGACGGTGCCGACGCCGACCTCGCTGACCAGTTTGACGTGCACCCGGGCGGCCGGGTTGACGCACTTGAGGTCGTGCACCAGCTGGGCGAGATCCTCGATGGAGTAGATGTCGTGGTGCGGCGGTGGGGAGATCAGGCCGACGCCGGGGGTGGCGTGCCGGGTACGGGCGATCCACGGCCACACCTTGTTGCCGGGCAGCTGCCCACCCTCACCGGGCTTGGCGCCCTGCGCCATCTTGATCTGCAGGTCGTCGGCGTTGACGAGGTACTCGCTGGTGACGCCGAAGCGGCCACTGGCGATCTGCTTGACCGCGGAACGGCGCGCCGGGTCGTGCAGGCGCTCGACGTCCTCACCGCCCTCGCCGGTGTTGGACTTGCCGCCGAGCCGGTTCATCGCGATGGCGAGCGTCTCGTGCGACTCGGCCGAGATCGACCCGTACGACATGGCGCCGGTGGCGAACCGCTTCACGATCTCGCTGGCCGGCTCGACCTCGTCGATCGGCACCGGCGGCAGCACTCCGCTGCGCAGCCGGAACAGGCCACGCAGCGAACCCGCCCGCGCGGCCAGCTCGTCGACCTTGGCCGTGTAGTCGCGGAAGACGTCGTACTGCCGGCTGCGGGTGGCGTGCTGGAGCAGGAAGACCGTCTCCGGGTTGAACAGGTGCAGCTCGCCCTCGCGGCGCCACTGGTACTCGCCGCCGACCGGCAGCAGGTCGACGGGCTCGGCCGCCGACGCCGGCCAGGCCAGCGCGTGCCGGGCGGCCACCTCGGCGTGGATGCCGTCGAGCCCGACGCCACTGATCGTGCTCGGCGTGCCCCGGAAGTACCGCTCGACCAGGCGGGTGTGCAGCCCCACCGCCTCGAAGACCTGCGCGCCGCAGTACGACGACACGGTCGAGATGCCCATCTTGGACATGATCTTCAGGACGCCCTTGCCGAGCGCCTTCACGTAGTTGCGGATCGCGGCCCGCGGCTCGACGGCGGCCAACGTCCCGGTGGAGATCATGTCCTCCACCGACTCGAAGGCGAGGTACGGGTTGACCGCGGCCGCCCCGTAGCCGATCAGCACGGCGGCGTGGTGCACCTCGCGGCAGTCGCCGGACTCGACGATCAGCGCGACCTGGGTCCGGGTCTGCTCACGGACCAGGTGCTGGTGCACCGCCGCGGTGAGCAGCAGCGACGGGATCGGGGCGAGGTCGGCGTTGGAGTCGCGGTCGGAGAGCACCAGGATCCGGACGCCGTCCTCGATCGCCTCGGAGACGTGCCGGCAGATCTCGGTCAGCCGGGCCTTGATCCCGGCGCCGCCGTCGCGGATGCGGTAGAGCCCGGAGACCCGGACCGCCTTGAACCCGGGCAGGTCACCGTCCTCGTCGATGGAGAGGATCTTGGCCAGCTCGTCGTTGTCGATCACCGGGTAGGGCAGCACGATCTGCCGGCAGCTCGCCGGGCCGGGGTCGAGCAGGTTGCCCTCCGGGCCGATGGTCGTGGCCAGGCTGGTCACCAGCTCCTCCCGGATGGCGTCCAGCGGCGGGTTGGTGACCTGGGCGAACAGCTGGTGGAAGTAGTCGTAGAGCAGCCGCGGCCGGGTCGACAGCGGAGAGATGGGGGTGTCGGTGCCCATCGAGCCGATCGGCTCCGCGCCGGTGCGGGCCATCGGCGCGAGCAGGATCTTCAGCTCCTCCTCGGTGTAGCCGAAGGTCTGCTGGCGACGGCGTACCGAGTCGTGGGTGAAGACGGTGTGCTCGCGGGCCGGCAGGTCGTCCATCTCGATCAGGCCGGCGTGCAGCCAGTCGGCGTACGGCTGGGCGGCGGCCAGCTCCGTCTTGATCTCGTCGTCGTGCACGATCCGGCCGGCGGTGGTGTCGACCAGGAACATCTTCCCCGGCTGGAGCCGACCCTTGGCGACCACGGTGGCCGGGTCGAGGTCGAGCACGCCCGCCTCGCTGCCCAGCACCACCAGGCCGTCGGCGGTCTGCCACCAGCGGCCCGGGCGCAGGCCGTTGCGGTCGAGCACCGCACCGACGATCTCGCCGTCGGTGAAGGCGACCGAGGCCGGGCCGTCCCACGGCTCCGACAGGCTGGCGTGGAACCGGTAGAAGGCGCGCTTGTCGGCGCGCATCTCCGGGTCGTTCTCCCACGCCTCGGGGATCATCATCAGCACGGCGTGCGGCAGGCTGCGCCCGGCCAGGTGCAGCAGTTCGAGAACCTCGTCGAAGTTGGCCGAGTCGGAGGCGGCCGGGGTGCAGACCGGGAAGACCCGCCGGATGTTGCCGGTCAGCTCGGGGGTGCGCAGCAGGGCCTCGCGGGCCTGCATCCAGTTCCGGTTGCCCCGGATCGTGTTGATCTCGCCGTTGTGGGCGATGAAGCGGTACGGGTGCGCCAGCGGCCAGGACGGGAAGGTGTTGGTGGAGAACCGGGAGTGCACCAGGGCCACGGCGCTGTGCACCCGCTCGTCGGTGAGGTCCGGGTAGAAGACCGGCAGTTGGTCCGGGGTGAGCATGCCCTTGTAGACGATGGTCCGGCCGGACAGCGACGGGAAGTAGGCCGTCACCCCGCGCTCGGCGGACTCCCGCTCGGCCTGCTTGCGGACGCAGAACGCGACCCGCTCCAGTTCGATGCCGGACAGCGGGGAGCCGGCCGGGCCGGCGGCGGTGTCGGTGAGGCGCTTCGCGGCGAGGAAGAGCTGTCGTACCCGGGGCATCGCCGCCACGGCCGACTCGCCCAGCTCCGACGGGTCCACCGGAACGTCCCGCCAGCCGAGCACGTCGGCGCCCTCGACCAGGGCGTACTTCTCGACCACCTGCCGGGCGCGGGCCTCGGCGACGTCGTCGTCGGGCAGGAAGACCAGGCCGGTGGCGTACTCGCCGGCCGACGGCAGCGGGAACTCGACCACCGCGCGCAGGAATGCGTCCGGCACCTGGATCATGATGCCGGCGCCGTCACCGGTGTTCGGTTCGGCACCCCGGGCACCCCGGTGGTCCAGCCGGCACAGCGCGCCGAGGCCGTTGGCCACCACCGTGTGGGAGCGCCGGCCGTGCAGATCCGCCACGAAGGCCACCCCGCAGGCGTCGTGCTCACGGGAGGGGTCGTAGAGGCCGGCAGGGGACGCCGCCTGGCCGCGTCGCGGCGCCGGCTGGGGGCGGTGTGGGTACGCGAGGGCCACCGGGCCTCCTGTCGTCGCTCAGGGTGAATCATGGTCGGGACGACGTCGGCCCTTACTCGGACTATTGAGTCTACGTTAGGGCTCGGTGCGCAAGGCCAGTGCAGATTGATCACACCGTCCAGACTCTGGGACGGGCAGTCCCGCGCCGTGGATTCCAAGCAGGTCCGGACAACGACCCGTGGGGAGAATCACGGCGCTCTGGTCCGATTCGCCCGGAAAGGCCCCGGGTTGGGTCAGTGCGACGGTGGACGCCACTGGGCGGCGACGGCGGCGGCGCTGCCCAGCAGGCGGGGGGTGATGATGCCCAGCGCCGCGTCGCGGGCGCGCAGCGCCAGCCGGCCCCGGGCCTGCAACACGGCCGACATCCGGCGGGTCTGCCGGACCACGGCCGCCGCGCGGGGCCGCCGCGCCCGGTCGTAGGCCAGCACCGCGTCGGGCAGGGTCGACTCGCGCAGCAGCGCGGCGAGCGTCGCCGCGTCCTCGAAGGCGAGGCAGGCGCCCTGCCCGAGGTGCGGCGGCATGGCGTGGGCG
Source organism: Micromonospora tarapacensis (assembly GCF_019697375.1). Taxonomy (NCBI): domain Bacteria; kingdom Bacillati; phylum Actinomycetota; class Actinomycetes; order Micromonosporales; family Micromonosporaceae; genus Micromonospora; species Micromonospora tarapacensis. The sequence goes on from NZ_JAHCDI010000001.1 coordinate 60,881, forward strand.
GCGTCGCCGAGCAGCACCACCCCACCCGGCCCGGCCGGGAAGCCGTACGCCCGGGGTAGCGGACGCAGCTCCCGGATCTCCCGCTGCACCAGATCGGCCGGTTCGGTCGCGGCCAGCAGCTCGTCGACCGGGGCGGGCCAGCCGGCGTACCACCGTCGCAGCAGCGCCAGCTGCGTCTCCGGCGGCTCCGGTCGGGGAGCACCGGCCGCCGTGGCCATCCAGTAGATGCCGCCGCGGCTGGAGGCGCCGGACGAGCCGCGCTCGCCGAGCGAGGCGGCCACGAAGCGGTAGCCGGCGCCGAGGATCTCGCAGCCGACCGAGTCGGGCAGGCTCGGCGCGCGGTACCAGGGGATCACCGCCCGCCAGGCGGCGCACCCGGAGCTGACCACGCCCGCCTCCGGGGCGACCTGACGGCGGATCACGCTGTCCGTGCCGTCGGCCGCGACGACCAGGTCCGCCTCGTACGTGTGCCGGCCGTCACCCACCGCGGGACGCTCGCCGGGCGTCGCGCGTACCGTCCGCACGGTCACCCCGGTGCGCAGCTCGACCCGGTCCCCCAGGCCCGCGATCAGCGCGTCGTGCAGGTCCTCCCGGTGCACCACCACCGGCAGGCGCTCCACCGGCGTCTGGCGCGGCTGCACCAGCCAGTGCCCGTCGGGGCGGCGTACCCCACCGTCGGGCAGGCCGGTGGCGATGGCGTCCAGGCCGGCGCCGAGATCCAGGGCGCGCAGCGCGCGGACCCCATTGGGCCAGAGCACCACGGCGGCCGGCTCCGGGCGGATCCGGTCGGCCCGCTCCAGGAGCGTGACCTGCCAGCCCGACCGGGCAAGCGCACCGGAAACCGCCAGGCCGCCGAGCCCGCCGCCGACCACCACCGCGGTCCGCATGGCGTCGCCCCCTCGCCTCAGCTGTCGCGGTCGGTGGGTCGCGTCGCCGCGGACTCCGCCGCGTCGTCCGGCCGGTCCGTGGCGGGTGGGGAGTCTTCGTCGGCCGGGCCCGCCACGTCCGGGGGAGCCTCGCCGGTCCGGCGCCAGTGCTCGAACTGCTCCTCGCCGACCACCCGGTATCCCTCCGGCGCGGCCGGCCCGGTGCTGTCCTTGCCCGCCGACAGATCGACCTGGGAGACGTCGGAGCCGGCCGGCGGCGCGGTGGTGGCCGGCTCCGGCAGGCCGATCGGGATCAGGTACTCCCGTGGCCCGCGGACCCGTAGGAAGTAGATGAGCGCGCCGACGAACACCACCGCCGCGGTCCACACGTTGAGCCGTACGCCGAGGATCGTGTTCGCCTCGTCGGTGCGCATCATCTCGATCCAGAACCGGCCGGCGGTGTAGCCCATCACGTAGAGGGCGAAGGCGCGGCCACGGCCGAGCCGCAGCCTGCGGTCGAGGAAGTACACCAGCGCGGCGACGCCGACGTTCCACAGCAGCTCGTAGGCGAAGGTCGGGTGGTAGAGCCCCTCCTCCAGGATCGGCTGGCCGGCCTCGTCGCGCAGCGCCTGCCCGCCGTCCATCCGATGGATCTCCAGGCCCCAGGGCAGGTCGGTCCGGCCGCCGTAGAGTTCGTTGTTGAACCAGTTGCCCAGCCGGCCGATCGCCTGGGCCAGTGGCAGGCCCGGTGCCAGCGCGTCGGCCACCACCGTGAGCGGGATGCCCAGTTGCCGGGCGGCGAGCCAGGCGCCGACCGCGCCACCGGCGACCGCACCCCAGATACCCAGCCCGCCCTGGTGGATGAAGAAGATCTTGAACCAGTCACCACCGGTGCCGAAGTAGGCCTCCGGCGAGGTGATCACGTGGTAGATCCGGGCGCCGATGATGCCGGCCGGCACCGCGTAGACGGCGATGTCGAGCACCGCGCCGGGGGCGACCCCGCGCCGGCGCAGCCGACGTTCGGTGACCCAGCAGGCCACCACGATGCCGGCCATGATGCACAGCGCGTACGCCCGGATGGGGAATGGGCCGAGCTGCCACACGGCGCTGCTCGGGCTGGGGATGGCGGCCAGGGACGTCGGCGAGGCGAGACTCACGGGTGCACACGCTACCGCTGCGGGCCCCCGTGGCGTCACCCCGGTCGTCCCGGACCGGGTCAGCGGTCGGGCTGGCGCACACCTTCGGCAAGTTCCGCGCTGAGCGTGCGCAGGGCGGCCAGGCCGGCCGCCTCGTCGGGCGCGTCGACCAGGCAGCGGATCAGGGCGCTGCCGACGATCACCGCGTCGGCGTACCCGGCGACCGTGGCGGCCTGCGCCCCGGTGCCCACGCCCAGCCCGACCCCGACCGGCAGGTCGGTGACCTGGCGGACCCGGGACACCAGCAGCGGCGCCGCCTGCGAGGTCTGCGAGCGGGCACCGGTCACCCCCATGATCGCGGTGGCGTAGACGAAGCCCCGGCAGTGCCCGACTGTCATCGTCAACCGCTCGTCGGTGGAGGACGGCGCGACCAGGAACGTGCGGTCCAGCCCGTACGCGTCCGAGGCGGCCAGCCACTCCCCGGCCTCCTCGGGGATCAGGTCGGGGGTGATCAGCCCGGTGCCGCCGGCCGCGGCGAGATCCCGGGCGAACGCGTCGACCCCGTACCGCTCGATCGGGTTCCAGTAGGTCATCGTCACCACCGGCACGCCGGTGCCCGCCACCGCCTCGACGATGCGCAACGTGTCCCGGGTGCGTACGCCGCCGGCCAGGGCGATGTCGCTGGCCCGCTGGATCACCGGACCGTCCATCACCGGGTCGGAGTACGGAATCTCCACCTCGATCACGTCGACACCGGCGGACACCATCGCGGTCATCGCGGCGATGCTGCCCTCGACGGTGGGGAAGCCGGCCGGCATGCAACCGACCAGCAGCGCCCGGCCGTCGGCCCGGGCCTTGTCGAAGGCCACTCCGATCCGGCTCATGCCGGCACTCCGCTGCGTGGACGCTCGCTCATGCCTACTCCCTGTCGAGGATGCCGAAGTACTCGCCGGCGGTGTGCACGTCCTTGTCGCCCCGGCCGGAGAGGTTGACCACGATTGTGGGCTGCCGGCCCAGCTCGGCGGCGAGCTTTCCGGCGACGGTCAGGGTGCCGGCGAGGGCGTGCGCGCTCTCGATCGCCGGAATGATCCCCTCGGTGCGGCAGAGCAGCTCGAAGGCGGCCATCGCCTCGTCGTCGGTGACCGGCTGGTAGCTGGCCCGGCCCGAGTCGTGCAGCCAGGCGTGCTCCGGGCCGACGCCCGGGTAGTCCAGGCCGGCGGAGATGGAGTGGGACTCCTGTGTCTGCCCGTCGGCGTCCTGGAGCACGTAGGTGCGGGTGCCGTGCAGCACGCCGGTGGAGCCGCCGGTGATGCTGGCCGCGTGCCGGCCGGTGGCCACCCCGTCGCCGCCCGCCTCGAAGCCGTACAGGCGCACCTGCGGGTCGTCGACGAAGGCGTGGAAGATGCCCAGCGCGTTGGAGCCCCCGCCGACACAGGCCGTCACCGCGTCCGGCAACGCGCCGGTCAGGTCGAGACACTGCGCCCGGGCCTCGTCGCCGATGCCCCGGACGAAGTCGCGGACCAGCGCCGGGAACGGGTGCGGGCCGGCGGCGGTGCCGATCAGGTAGTGGGTCTCGTCGACGTTGGCGACCCAGTCCCGCATCGCCTCGTTCATCGCGTCCTTGAGGGTGCGCGAGCCGGTCGTCACCGGTACGACCCGGGCGCCCAGCATCCGCATCCGGGCCACGTTCAGCGCCTGCCGCTCGGTGTCGACCTGGCCCATGTAGACCACACAGTCCAGGTCGAACAGGGCGGCGGCGGTGGCCGCGGCGACACCGTGCTGGCCGGCGCCGGTCTCGGCGATCACCCGCTTCTTGCCCATCCGCCTCGTCAGCAGCGCCTGGCCGAGCACGTTGCGCACCTTGTGCGCGCCGGTGTGGTTGAGGTCCTCCCGCTTGAGCAGGACCCGGGCGCCGACCTGTGCGGAGAACCGGCGGGCCTCGTAGAGCAGCGACGGCGTGCCCGCGTAGTCGCGCAGCAGATCGGCGAGTTCGGCCCGGAACGCCTCGTCGGCCATTGCCGCGCGGTGCGCCGCCTCCAACTCGTCGAGCGCCGCGACCAGCGCCTCCGGCACGAACCGGCCGCCGAACGGGCCGAAGTGACCGGCGGCGTCGGGCAGCTCGTCACTCGCTCGCTGGCGCTCGTTCACGGCTGGTCCTCTCGCTGGGCGATACCGGCGCGAATCAGCGCGCCGGGCGGGGGGTGGCGGGGTGGTTGCCGGCGTTGACCAACTCGGCCACCGCCTCCCGGGGGCTCTTCTGGGTGACCAGCCCCTCGCCCACGAGCACCGCGTCGGCACCGGCCGAGGCGTACCGGATCAGGTCGTGCGGGCCACGCACGCCGGATTCTGCGATCTTGACGACGTTGCTCGGCAGGCCCGGCGCGATCCGCTCGAACACGGACCGGTCGACCTCCAGGGTCCGCAGGTCGCGGGCATTGACCCCGATCACCTGCGCGCCGGCCTCCATGGCCCGGTCGGCCTCTTCCTCGTCGTGCACCTCGACCAGCGCGGTCATGCCCAGCGACTCGATCCGCTCCAGCAGGCCGACCAGCGCGTTCTGCTCCAGCGCGGCGACGATCAGCAGCACCAGGTCGGCGCCGTGCGCGCGGGCCTCGTGCACCTGGTAGCTGGAGACCACGAAATCCTTGCGCAGCACCGGGATGTTCACCGCCGCCCGCACGGCGGCGAGGTCGTCCAGCGAGCCGCCGAACCAGCGCCCCTCGGTGAGCACGCTGATCGCGCGGGCCCCACCGGCGGCGTAGTCGCCGGCCAGGTCCGCCGGGTCGGCGATCTCGGCCAGCCTGCCCTTCGACGGCGAGGCGCGCTTCACCTCGGCGATGACCGCGACACCGGGCCGGCGCAGGGCCGCGTACGCGTCCAGCGGCGGTGGCGCGGCAGCCGCCAGTTCGCGGATCCGCTCCAGCGGAACCTGTTCCTGCCGCCGGGCCACGTCCTCCCGGACGCCGGCCAGGATCTCGTCGAGCACGCTGACGGGCGCCGCCGTGCCGGCCTCGTCCCCCTCCGCGTGCGGATGGTCAGCAGTCACCAACGGACTCCCCTCTCCGGGTGTCATGGGCCGATGCTAGGTGGCCCCACCTGGCGCCGACCGGCGGGGGTATGGCGCTCCTCACGAAATGGGCTGCGGCATAATGGCCGACTTGCGCGCACGTGGCGTGACTCCGAGTAACCGTTCGATCGACGCTTGACTATGGGTAGGGCTCGCGGCGGCCACCACCGGCCGATCGACACCGAGACTCGTCGATGCTGTGACCAAGCTCAAGGACGAAGGTCTCGTTGCCTGCTCAGGTCCGCTGCCGCAGAGTTGACGGTGCAGTCATCACCGCGAAACGTGAACCGAGCAGCATCGTCCTCGGGCAAACTCGATGACGCGCCCGCCTCGTCACGACGATCTCTCCCCGGGGTGATCATGAGTTCTTCCGCGCCGCACCCGACCATCGGAATCACCACCATCTCGCGCACCGTCGCGTCGCTCGCCGTCGGTGTCGTCCACACGCTGGAGCGGGCCCTGGTCGGGCCGGCCCGGGTACGGACCGCGCGGGGCAACGCCTGGGAGGCCGTCTGTGCCGACCGGGCCCGCGCCGACCAGCGGGCCGAGCTGGACCGGCTGGTCGCGCGGCTCACCGCCGCACGAAGCCGCGACCGGCTGCCGGTCAGCTGACCTTCGGGTCCTCATCCCGCTCGGTCGGGTCCTCGCCCCGGTCGAGCGCGTCCCACGCCTGCGCCGTGGCGGCCCCGGCGATCGGGCCGGACGGCCGTTCCCGCGGCACCGACCCGCGCTCGTACCGGGCGCCCATCGCCGGCCAGCGCTGACCGCGCGCCGCGGTGAGCAGCCCGCCGGTCGTCACCAGCAGCCCGCCCAGCAGGCAGAGCGCCGGCCAGTGCCGGCTGGCCTCGCCGGCCACGTCGACCACCAGCCCGTACCCACCACCGGTCCCCACCGCCAGGCCGAGCAGCGCCAGCAATCCGCCGAGCACCCGGCGCGGCCCGCCCCGGGTGGCCAGCACCGCGCCCCCGCCGGCCAGCCCGACCAGGGCCAGCGCCGGCAGCCAGGGCAGCAGGGCCGCCCCGGTCCGCACCTGGCGTACCGGCGGCAGCGGCGCCGGCCGGGCGGCCACCTCGACCGCCCAGGTGCGGGTCGCCGCCCAGAGCGCCAGCCCCGCGCCGGCCAGGCAGAGCAGCACGGCGTACGCCGCTTCCCGCCGCCCCGCCCCGGGCCGCGCGCCACCGGCCTCCGGCCGGGCCGACCGGCTCACCGGGCGGGCCGGAGGGTTTCCGCGGCGGCGATGGCCGCGAGCACCGCCGCCGCCTTGTTCCGGGTTTCCAGTTCCTCCGCGGCCGGGTCGGAGTCGGCCACCACGCCGGCGCCGGCCTGCACGTACGCCCGCCCGGCGCGGAGCAGCGCGGTCCGGATCGCGATGGCCATGTCGAGGTCGCCCCCGAAGCCGAAGTAGCCCACCGTGCCGCCGTAGACGCCCCGGCGGACCGGTTCCAACTCCTCGATGATCTCCATGGCGCGCACCTTCGGCGCGCCGGAGAGGGTGCCCGCCGGGAACGTCGCGGCGAGCGCGTCGAAGGCCGTCCGGTCGGCCCGCAGCACGCCGACCACGGTCGAGACGATGTGCATGACGTGGCTGTACCGCTCGATGGTCGCGAACTCGGGCACCTGGACGGTGCCCGGCCGGCAGACCCGGCCCAGGTCGTTGCGGCCCAGGTCCACCAGCATCACGTGCTCGGCACGCTCCTTGGGGTCGGCGAGCAGCTCGGCGGCGAGCCGGGCGTCCGCCGCCGCGGTCGCGCCGCGCGGGCGGGTGCCGGCGATCGGGTGCAGCAGCGCCCGCCGCTCACCGCCCGCCTCCCCGGTCACCTTCAGGTGCGCCTCCGGAGACGAGCCGACGATGTCGAAGTCGTCGAAGCGCAGCAGGTACATGTAGGGGCTGGGGTTGGTGGTGCGCAGCACCCGGTAGACGTCCAGCGGGTCGGCGTCGGTGTCGCGTTCGAAGCGCTGGGCAAGCACGATCTGGAAGCACTCGCCGGCCCGGATCGCCTCCTTCGCCGCCTCGACCGCCTTCGGGTACCCGCCCTCGGGGGTGCGGCTGGGCACCTCGCCGGCCGGCGGGCGGCGGACCGTGGCGACCATCGGCGGGATGGGCCGCGACAGCGCCGTGGTCATCGCGTCCAGCCGGCCCACCGCCTGGTGGTACGCGGCGGCGACCCGCTGCTCGCGACCCGGCTCGTCCAGCGGCGGCAGGATCGCGTTGGCCATCAGGATCGCCGAACCGTCGAAGTGGTCCAGCACCACCAGGTCGGTGGCGAGCATCATGCCCAGCTCGGGCAGGCGCAGGTCGTCCTCGGTGAGCGTGGGCAGTCGTTCGAAGCGGCGGATCAGGTCGTAGCCGAGGTAGCCGACCAGGCCCCCGGTCAGCGGTGGCATGCCGTCGCCCGGGTCGCCGGGCGGGCCGGCCAGGGCGCTCACCGTCGCACGCAGCATCTGGACCGGGTCACCGGCGGCCGGCAGCCCGGCGGGTGGCTCGCCGAGCCACCCGGCCACGCCGTCGCGCTCGACCAGCGTGGCGCTGCTGCGCACCCCGATGAAGGAGTACCGGGCCCAGGTTAGCCCCGCCGAGCCCACGCCCTGCTCGGCGGACTCCAGCAGGAAGGTGCCGGGCCCGCCGGCAAGCTTGCGGTAGACGCCCACCGGGGTTTCCGCGTCGGCGAGCAGCCGCCGGGTGACCGGCACCACCCGCCAGCGCGCGGCCAGTTCGGTGAAGGTCGCCGCGTCCGGGCGTACCGTGCCGTCGCTCATGCCCACCCGCCGCTCATGAGGGGACCTCGCCGGTGACGGGGAGTTCGGTGAAGAAGCAGGTGCGCTGCCCGGTGTGGCAGGCGGCGCCGACCTGGTCCACGTTGACCAGCACCGCGTCGCCGTCGCAGTCGAGCGCCACCGAGCGGACGTACTGGTGGTGGCCGGAGGTCGCGCCCTTGACCCAGTACTCGCGCCGGCTGCGCGACCAGTAGGTGGCCCGGCCGGTGGTCAGCGTGCGGTGCAGCGCCTCGTCGTCCATCCAGGCCACCATCAGCACCTCTCCGCTGTCGTGCTGGCGGACCACGGCGGCCACCAGGCCGTCGGGGCCGCGCCGCAGCCGGGCGGCGATCGCCGGGTCGAGCCGCGACGGCCGGTCCGGGCCGCCCGGCGGCTCCGGCTGATCGGGGTGGACGCCGGTCACCGGCGCGTCAGGTACGGGCACAGTGAGCCATTGTCCCGTACGCGGCGCGGGCACCTGAGCGGGCTCCCGGCCGGGCGGCGGCGCGCCACCGGCGGGCCGGCCCAGCTGGGCCACGTAGCGGTCCAGGCGCCCGTCGAGCAGGGCGTCGGCGAGATCCGGGCCGGCCACGGCGGCCACCTCGGCGAGGTACGGGCGGATCAGCGGCAGGGTACCGGCCACCAGGCGGGCCGCCGCCGCCCACAGCTGGCCGGTCGAGCCGGGCCACAGCCCCAGGCAGCGCAGCATGTCCTCCCGGTAGCCGGCGGGCGCCACCGGCAGGTCGAGCGCGGCGGCGAAGGCCGATCGGCGGGAGACCACCCGTACCGACGGGTTGGCCAGCCGCAGCACCGACGGGCAGAGCCGAGCCAGGTCGGCGGCGGCCAACCGGGCACCGAGCGGGTCGTCGGCGTCCCGGGCCGAGGCCACCTTGCCGAGGGTCGCGATCAACTCCTCCAGCCGCGGCTCGTCGGCCGGCTGGCACAGCACCGGAAGGTCGATGCGGTCACGCCAGTGGGGGTCGGCCCAGAGCAGCCGGGCGGGGGCCGTCACGGGCAGGCCGAAGGCCCAGTCGGCCGGCTCGCCGAGCCGGGTCACCCAGGACCGGACGTCCCGGGCCGCCACCGAGACATGGGTCAACCGGCCGGAGTGCTCCGCGAAGTACGCCCGACGGGCCGCGTAGGGTGCGCCACCGACGAGTACGTCGACGTCGACGTCGCTGTGGGCGGTGGCGGCCCGGCGGGCGTGGCTGCCGCGCAACAGGATGCCCAGCACGGGCCGATCGGCGGTCGCCCGCAGCCGCGCGGCCCAGTCGTCGAAAAACCCACTGTCCGGTGACGGAGCGTGATCCACCGCGCCATCGTGCCGTACGCCCGATCAGGGCGCAATGACCGATGACGGACCCGCTGTCCGATCCGGAGGTTACTGCCCGTGGTATGGCCTTACCGCCCCACCGGCCGGTTCACTCCGTTTGACGCTGGTATCAGGCGAACTCGCCCAGCTCCGCCCGGCGATAGTGGTCGATCTTGACGTCGAGCACCTTGAGGTCCTCCGTCAACTCGTCCATCCGCCGCAGCACCCGTACGCGGTGCTCCTCGAAGAGGGCCCCCCGGGCACCGAGCGTGCCGTCACCCTGCCGCGCCAGCTCGACGTAGCGACGCATGTCCCGCACCGGCATCCCGGTCCGGCGCAGCCGGGTGAGCAGCAGCAGCCAGTCGACGTCCTGCCGAGTGTAGCGACGCCGGCCGGCCGAGTCGCGGCCCACCGGCGCGACCAGCCCCTCCTGCTCGTACCAGCGCAACGTGTAGGTGCTCAGGCCCACCCGGTGAGCCGCCTCGCCGACGGTGAAGGTGCCCTCCCGCGTACCGATGTCCATCCACCGAGGGTCCCAGCATCGCCCCTTTCCGCGCGACCCCGCGCCGTCGCCAGCCTTGCTACGCCAGCAGGATTTCAACTATCGTTGATTTCAACAGCTGATGAGTTATGGAGGTGGACGATGGACGACGCGATCGCCGTCCGAGGCCTGGTCGTGGACCGGGGCGGGCGGCGGGTGCTGCACGGGATCGACGCCGTGGTCCCGTCCGGCTCGGTCACCGGACTGCTCGGGCCGAGCGGCAGCGGCAAGACCACGCTGATGCGCGCGGTCGTCGGGGTGCAGGTGATCACCGCCGGCACGGTGACCGTGCTGGGCACACCGGCCGGCTCGGCGCAGCTGCGCCGCCGGGTCGGCTACCTCACCCAGGCCCCGAGCGTCTACGCCGACCTGACCGTGCGGGAGAACGCCCGCTACTTCGCCGCCTTGCACGGCCGCGGCCGAGTCGAGGCCGACCGGGCGGTGGCCGACGTCGGGCTGGGGGCGGCGGCCCGCCAGCTGGTGGGCACCCTCTCCGGCGGCCAGCACAGCCGGGCGTCGCTGGCCTGCGCGCTGGTCGGCGAGCCCGAGCTGATCGTGCTCGACGAGCCCACCGTGGGGCAGGATCCGGTGCTGCGGGCCGACCTCTGGGCCCGCTTCCACGAACTGGCCGCCACCGGGACGACCCTGCTGGTGTCGAGCCACGTGATGGACGAGGCGGCCCGCTGCGACCGGCTGCTGCTCATCCGCGAGGGACGGCTGATCGCCGACGACACGCCGAACGCGATCCGGGCCACCGCCGGCGTGGACGACCTGGACGAGGCATTTCTCCGCCTGATCAGAGCGAACCGGGCCGGGGAGGCCTGATGAACCTACGGATCCTGACCGCCACCGTGCTGCGCATCCTGCGGCAACTGCGCCACGACCGGCGCACCGTGGCCCTGCTGGTGCTGGTGCCCACCGTCCTGCTCACCCTGGTCTACTACATGTACGCCGACCAGCCCAGCCAGCCCGGCCAGCCGTCCACCTTCGACCGGATCGCGCTGATCATGCTCGGCTTCTTCCCGTTCATCATCATGTTCCTGGTCACCAGCATCGCCATGCTCCGCGAGCGGACCAGTGGCACGCTGGAACGGCTGCTCACCACCCCGCTGGCAAAGGCCGACCTGCTCTTCGGCTACGGCATCGCCTTCGGACTGGCCGGCGCGGTGCAGGCCACCATCGCCTCCGCCGTGGCGTACTGGGTCTTCGACCTGGACACCGCCGGCAGCAGCGGGCTGGTTATCATGATCGCCGCGCTGAACGCGGTGCTCGCCGTCGCGCTCGGACTGCTCTGTAGCGCCTTCGCCCGCACCGAGTTCCAGGCCGTCCAGTTCATGCCGGTCGTGGTCGCCCCGCAGCTGCTGCTGTGCGGGCTGTTCGTGCCGCGCGACGAGATGGCCGGCTGGTTGCAGGCGATCAGCGACGTGCTGCCGCTGTCGTACGCCGTCGAGGCCCTGCAGGAGGTCGGCACGCACGCCGACCCGACCGGCACGATGTGGCGCGACGTGGCGGTCGTCGCCGGCGCCGTGGTGCTGGCACTGGTGCTCGCCGCGGCCACCCTGCGGCGGCGCAGCGGCTGACGGCGGCACGCGTGCGGCGTTCGGGACGGAGCGAGGGAGGGATGATGGTACGGCGGCCCGGACGGCGGCCCGGCAACCCGGGGACGCGGGAGGCGATCCTGGACGCGGCCCGGGCCGCCTTCGCGGAGCGCGGCTTCGACGCCAGCACCATCCGCGCCATCGCGACCACCGCCGGGGTGGACCCGGCCCTGGTGCACCACTACTTCGGCAGCAAGGACCAGCTCTTCCTAGCCGCCATGCGGGCGCCGGTGGACCCCGGGGAGCTGCTGCCGAAGGTGCTCGCCGGTGACCGGGACGGTCTCGGCGAACGGCTGGTACGCATGTTCCTCACGGTCTGGGACTCGCCGGCCGGTGGCGCCGGGGTGGCTCTGCTGCGCTCGGCGGTCAGCAACGAGTGGACCGCCCGGATGCTGCGCGAGTTCCTGACCACCCAGGTGCTGCGCCGGGTCCTCGACCAGCTCGACGCCGACCCCACGGAACTGCCGCTGCGCGGGTCGCTGGTGGCCAGCCAACTGATCGGGCTGGGCATGATGCGGCACGTGATCCTGCTGGAGCCGGTCGCCTCCGCGGCACCGGAGACCCTGGTCGCCGCGGTCGGCCCGACGGTCCAGCGCTACCTCACCGGCGAGTTGCCCGGCTGACGGTCACCGCCTCCGGTCGCCCGGTGCCGCCCGGGTCCCGCACACCGGAGGCAGCAGCCGGGCCAGTTCGGCCTGGTCGGCCAGGCGGCGGCCGAAGCTCAGCCGGGCCCGCCGCCGGGCGCCGGGCCGCCCGAATGTCACGAGCAGGCCGTACCGGTCGATCCGCTCGACGCGGGGCGCGTGGCCGGCGAGGCCGGCGGGGCCGGCGCTGAGGCCGAGTCGGCGGCGCAGGTAGCCGGCCATCTGGTCCGCGTGATGCTCGGCGAGGTGGGCGAGCAGCCCCGCCTCGGCCGGGTGCAGCGGGTCCGGTTCGGCCTCCGCGTACGCCTCGGGGTCGATCCGGCGCAGCTCGCCGGCCCGGTTCCAGCGGGCCTCGGCCACCTCGAACCGGAACAGCCGGAACCGGGTGCCGACGTCGAGCAGGTCGCCGGTGGGCTCCACCGCGGCGAAGTCCACCGCCGCGCTGCGGGCCGCGTCGCCGTCCAGCCGCCGCACCCAACCGGAGACCAGGGCCCGGCCGAGCGACGGCGCCCCGGCGGCGGGCGGCAGGTCGAGCACGTCGAGCACCGCCGCGACGGCACGGTCGTCGCCGACCGGGCGCAGTGCCGCCGCGAGATCGCTGACCACCGGCACCAGCAGCAGCACCCGGCCGTCGGGGTCGGTGGCGTGGCGGACGTGGTGCAGGCCGGGCCGGCACGCCAGGTGGACGAGGCCGGGCAACCGGCCCGCCACCAGGGTCCGGACGATCTCAGCGGGGCTGGGCCGCATGACACGACCTCCTTTGAGGTTAGGCTTACCTAACTCGGAGGGTATGACATCGGCCCGGCGCCGTCTACCGGGTCTGTTCCAACCACGAGGCGTAGAGCAGGCCGTAGACCGAATCCGGGTCGCGGATCAGCTCGTCGTGCGGGCCGCGCTGCACGACCCGGCCCCGGTCCACCACGATCACCTCGTCGGCACCCTGCGCGGTGGAGAGGCGGTGCGCGATGGCCAGCGTCGTCCGGCCGCGGGTGACCGCGTCCAGGGCCCGTTGCAACCGCACCTCGGTCGCCGGGTCGACGGCGCTGGTCGCCTCGTCCAGCACCAGCAGATCCGGATCCGCCACGTACGCCCGGGCCAGCGCGACCAGCTGGCGCTCCCCCACGCTCAACGCCTCGCCACGCTCCCCCACCCCGGTGGCCAGCCCGGCCGGCAGCCCGTCCAGCCAGTCGGCCAGGCCCAACTCGGTGAAGGCGGCGGTGAGCTGCTCGTCGGTCAACTCCGGGCGGGCGAAGCGGACATTGTCCGCGACCGTGGCGTCGAACAGGAACCCGTCCTGCGGCACCATCACCACCCGGGACCGCAACGAGTCGAAGCGGATCTCGGTCAGCGGCACGCCCGACAGCAGCACGGCGCCGGACGCCGGGTCCATCAGCCGGGTCAGCAGCTTGGCGAAGGTGGTCTTGCCGCTGCCCGTCTCGCCGACCACCGCCACCCGGCTCTTGGCCGGGATCTCCAGGTTGACGTCGTGCAGCACGGTCGGGCCGCCCGGATAGGCGAACCGCACCCCGGCGAACCGGATGTCCAGCGGACCCGCGGGCAGCTCGCGGCCCTGCCGGCCCGGGTCGGCCACGTCCGGCGCGATGTCCAGCACGTCCAGCACGCGACGCCAGCCGGCGATCGCGTTCTGCGCCTCGTTGAGCACCTCGGTGGCGATCTGCACCGGCTGGATGAAGAGCGTGACCAGGAAGAGGAACGCGGTGATCTCGCCGACGGTCAGCGTCCGGTCGGCACCGAGGAACACCCCCAGCACCACCACGCCGGCCAGGGCCAACCCGGCGGCCAGCTCGCCGACGGAGCTGCCGAGGATGCTGATCCGGATCGCCCGCTGCTGGGCCTGTCGCTGGCCGTCGATCGCCTCGTCCAACCGCCGGGAGGTCCGCCCGGCGATGCCGTACGCCCGGATCACCGGCGCACCGACCACGCTCTCGCCGACCGCCGCCAGCAGCGCGCCGGTGCGCTGCCGGACCACCCCGTAGGCGGCGGCGAGCCGGCGTTGCAGCAACCGGATCACCAGGACCGCCGGCACGAAGGCGGCGAAGACCACCAACGTCAGCTGCCAGGAGTACGCCAGCATCACCGCGGTGGTGACCGCCAGCTGCCCGAGGTTGACCAGCAGGATCACCCCGCCCCACTGGAGGAACTGGGTGATCTGGTCGACGTCGCTGGTGACCCGGGAGACCAGGGAACCCCGCCGCTCGGACTGCTGGTGCAGCATCGACAGGTCGTGCACGTGCCGGAAGGCCCGGACCCGCACCGCGGCCAACGCCGTCTCGCTGACCGTGAACAGCCGGCGCATCATCAGGTAGCCGCAGGCCGTGGTCACCACCAGCACCGCGGCGGTGACCCCCACCACCACGAACAACGCGTCCAGGTCGAGCCCGCCGGCGATGCCCCGGTCGATGCCCTGCTGCACCGCCACCGGAACGGCCACCCGGCCGATCATGTAGACCAGCGCCAGCCCGAGCGTGCCGGCCAGCCCGACCCGCAGTTGCGGGGAGAGCGCCAGACCCCGGCGCAGCGTCCACCACGTCGACTCGGGCCGCTCCGGCACCGGTGTCGTCCCGTCCACGGCCACGCTCACCGGGCCCACCTTTCGTTCGCGGCTGCGGGACTCCGCCGCGCCGCGTTCCTCGCGCTCACCGGTCCACCTCCAGGGGGGAGGGCAGCGGGGCGACCTCGTCGTACGTGGGCTGCCGGTCGGGGTCGACCTCGGCCTGCTCGTAGGCGGTGACCAGGTCGGCGTAGCCGGGCACGGTGGCCAGCAGCGTGGCGTGGGTGCCGCGCGCCACCACCCGCCCGTGCTCCAGGTAGATGACCTCGTCGGCGAGGGCGATGGTGGCTCGCCGGTAGGCCACCACCAGGATCGACGCCGACGGCCCGCCGCCCCCGGCCGAGCGCAGCCCGGCCAGGATGGCGGCCTCCACGCGGGGGTCGACCGCGCTGGTCGCGTCGTCGAGCACCAGCAGGCGGGGACGCCCGGCCAACGCCCGGGCGAGGGTGAGCCGCTGACGCTGGCCGCCGGAGAGCGAGGTGCCCCGCTCGCCGACCATGGTGTCCAGCCCGTCGGGCAGGGCGGCGACGAAACCGTCGGCCTCGGCCAGTCGCAGCGCCGCCCAGACCGCCCCGTCGTCGACGCCCGCCCGGTCCAGCGCGACGTTGGCCCGGACGGTGTCGTCGAAGACGAACGGCACCTGGGCCACCAGCGCGGCGACGCCGGCCAGCGAGTCCGCGGTCAGCTCGCGCACGTCCACCCCGTCGATGCCGACCGTGCCGGCACGCGGGTCCACCAGTCGCAGCGCCAACGCCGCCACGGTCGACTTTCCGGCTCCGGTCGGCCCGACCAGAGCGACGATCTTCCCGGCTCCGACGGTGAACGAGACCTCGCCGAGCACCTCGGCGCCAGGCAGGTGCGCCTCGGCGGGTTCGTAGGCGAACCCGACGTCGGTGAAGGTGAGCGCGGCCGGCCCCGCGGCGGCCGGGTCCAGCCGGGTGGTGCCGTACGGCATCTCGCCGGTGGCGTCGAGCACCCGGCGCACCCGGTCCCAGCCGGCGACGCTGCGCGGCAACTCGGCCAGCACCCAGCCGATGGCCCGGACCGGGAAGGCCAGCACGGTGAACAGGAAGGCGACGCTGACCAGCTCGGACACCTCGATGGCGCCCTGCCGCAGCCGGTACGCGCCGACCACCAGCACGGCGAGGGTGCCGAGACTGGGCAGCGTCTCCAGCATCGGGTCGAAGATGCCGCGCAGCCGGCCGACGGAGATCAGCGCGTCGCGCAACTCGCCGGCCCGACCCGCGAACCGGGCCGTCTCCTGGGCCTCCCGGCCCATCGTCTTGACCACCAGCGCCCCGTCGAAGCTCTCGTGGGCGATGCCACTGACCTCGGCCCGAAGCCGCTGCGCACGCGCCTGGCGCGGCGCCATCCGGCGGGAGTAGGCCACGTTGAGCGCGAACAGCGCCGGAAAGACGGCCAACCCGACGAGCGCCAGCGCCCAGTCGACGGCGAACAGCGACGCCACCGCGCCGAGCAGCATCACCAGCGTGCCGACGGCGAAGGGCAGCGGGGCGATCGGGTGCCAGGCGGCCTCCACGTCGGAGTTGGCGTTCGACAACAGGGTGCCGGTGGCGTTGCGGTGGTGCCAGGACAGCGGCAGCTCCAGGTAACGGCGGGTGACCCGGCGGCGGTAGTCGGCCTGGAGACGGAACTGCATGTAGCCCGCGCCGAGGCGCCGGCCGAAGATGCCGGCCACCCGAAGCACGCTCAGCCCGAACAGCGCCGTGGCGGCCAGGGCCAGCACACCCACCGCGACCGAGCCGGACTCGACCGAGGGGATCACCACGTCGCCGACCACCCCGCCGACCACGAACGCGCTGGCGACCACCATCAGCCCGAACAGCACGCTGCCGGACACCGCGACCGCGAAGATCCTCGGCTGTTCCCGGATGGCCCGCCCGAGGACGCCCAGCCCGCGGCCGAGTACCTCCCGACTAGTCCCGCTCGCCACATTCTCCCCCGCCGTAAGCCGCCATAATCCTCTCTCATCCTTACCGCTGCGCGTCGGGTCCGCCGACCCGCGGCAATATGTCCGACGTCACGTCGGCTCGGTGGATCGCTCCGGCGTCACACCGGAGCGGCAACCCGCCCCCGCACCGGCCTACGATCACTGTCATGCCGCGGTACGCCCGATCGGAGCGCGAGGCGCTCACCGAGCTGATGTCCACCCTGGGGCCGGACGCCCCGACCATCAACGAGGGCTGGACCATCCGTGATCTTGCCGCACACCTGGTCGTCCGGGAACGGCGCCCGGACGCCGCGGCCGGCCTGGTGGTCGCGCCGCTGCGCGGATACGCCGAGCGGGTGCGCCGCGAGATCGCCGCGCTCGGCTGGGCCGAACTGCTCGGACAGGTGCGGCGACCACCGGTGTGGAGCCCGGTGAGCAACCCGCTGGCCGACGAGCTGGCCAACACGTTGGAGTTCTTCATCCACCACGAGGACGTGCGCCGCGCCCAGGCGGGCTGGCGGCCGCGGGAGTTGCCGGCGGGACTGGACCGGGCGCTGTGGCGGCGCACCTCGACCCTGGCCAGGCTGGCCCTGCGCCGCTTCCCCGCCCACCTGCTCGTGCAGGCACCCGGACACGGCGAGGTGGCCACGGGCCGTGGCGGTGAGCCGCTGCGGCTGGTCGGTACACCGGGCGAGCTGGCGCTGTTCCTGTCCGGTCGGCAGCGGATCGCGCGGGTGCAACTCGACGGCGGTCCGGAGCTGGCGGACCGGTTGCGCGGCACCAACCTGGGCTTCTAACACGCTGTACGGAACCGGTCACGGGGTAATCCGAAACGTTATTCGCCTGATCGACCGCCCGACATCGGCGCTCCCTTACGCTGTCCGCGCCGCCTCGTGGGGGGGCGGCGCGACAGGGAGCGCGATGCGAAGCTTTGCGGTCTCGGCCCTGCGAGAGCCCCCGTTCTCCAGCGCCCGGCACGACGACACGGAGCGGGTGGCTCGGGAGAGCGCGGACTGGGCGCAGCACCTGGGCCTGATCAGTAACGGGCACCGGCTGCACCGGGCGGATGCCGCCGGGCTCGCCGGACGGGCCTGCCCGCAGGGACCGCTGGACCGCCTGCGGCTGCTGACCGACCTGATCTCCTGGCTGTTCGTCATGGATGACGCCTGCGACGAGGACGGTCTGGGCAGCGAGCCGACCGGTCTCGCGCCGACCGTGGCCGCCCTGCTGGACGTGCTGGACCACCACGGCGGGCCGGGTCCGGTGCCCGCCGGTGTCGCCGGGGCGCTGGGGCTCGGACTGGCCGACCTGTGCCGGCGGGTCCGCGCCCACCGGCGCCCGGCCCTGCTGCTCTGCTTCACCGCCGCGATGCGCGAGTACCTGCTCGCGCTGCTCTGGGAGGCGGCCAACCGGGAACACGAGCGGGTTCCCGCGGTCGACGAGTACGTCCAGATGCGCCGACACACCGGCGCCGTGTACCCGAGCCTCGCCCTGACCGATCTGGCCCTGAACGGCTTCCCGCCGGCCTCCCGCCGGGCCGACCCCGGCTGGGCCGCCCTGGAGTCGATCGCCGCCGACCTGATCTGCTGGTGCAACGACGTCTTCTCCTACGACAAGGAGCAGCACGGCGGGCCGGACGCACACAACCTGATCACGGTGCTGACCTGGGAGGTCGGCGACGAGTCGGTGGCGTTGCGGGCCGCCGCCGAACGGTTCAACGACCGGCTCGACGCGTACCTGGCCGCCGAGAACGACCTGCTGGCCAGCCACGGCGACGCGGTGCGACCGGCGCTGAAGACCCGGCGCAACTGGATCCGGGCCACCTACGACTGGTCGCGGGCGGCGGCGCGGTACGCGTGAGACAAGGGGTCCACCTGACGGGAGCGGCGGCGTGGATGATCGTCAGCACTAGCCGATGCCCGGCGCAGGCAATACCCTTCGGTAACGAATACCGACCGTGACGACCGTCACGCCTCCACCCCCGAAGGCGGCTACAGCGATGGCTCTCGATGTACCGTACCGTTCCATTCCTGACATGTTCCTCAAGCGCGTGGCCGCCACCCCCGAGCGCCCCGCCTTTGCCCACCCCGGCCCGGCCGGGCCGGTCTGGCTGACCTGGGCACAGGTCGCCGAGCGGGCCCGGGCGGTCGCCGCCGGCCTGCACGGCCTGGGTGTCGGGCCGGAGGATCCGGTGGCGATCCTGGCGAACACCCGACTCGAATGGGTGATCACCGACTTCGGCATCATGTGCGCCAGCGGCGCCACGACCACGGTCTATCCGACGACCGAGCCGGAGGACGCCACCTACATCATCGCGGACTCCGGCTCGAAGGTGCTCTTCGCCGAGGACCCGGACCAGGCGGCGAAGATCGCCGGGGCGACGCTACCGGCGCTGACCCACGTCGTCCTCTTCGACGGCACCCCCGACCCGTCGGCGGCGGTGCCCCAGCTGACCCTCGCCCAGTTGGAGGAGCAGGGCTCCCAGCGGCTCGCCGAGGACCCGGAGCTGATCGAGCGCCTGGTCGCCGGCATCGGTCCGGACCACCTGGCCACCCTGATCTACACCTCGGGCACCACCGGCCGGCCCAAGGGCGTCGAGCTGCTGCACGGCGGCTGGTGCTGGGAGGGCGTGGCGCAGAAGGAGGTCGGGCTGCTGCGCGACGACGACCTGCAGTACCTCTGGCTCCCGCTGTCCCACTCGTTCGGCAAGACGCTGCTCTGCGGCGCCACCCACGTCGGCCTGCCGACGTACGTGGACGGCCGGGTCGACAAGCTGGTCGAGCTGCTCTCGGTCGTCCGGCCGACGCTGATGTGCGGAGCGCCCCGGGTCTTCGAGAAGGTCTACAACAAGTCGGTGACCACCGCGCGGGACGCCGGCGGCGCCAAGGCGAGGATCTTCGCCTGGGCGGTGGGCGTCGGCAAGGAGAAGGTCGCCCTGGAACAGGCCGGCAAGGCGGTCCCCGGCGGGCTGAGGTTGAAGTACACGCTGGCCGAGAAGCTGGTCTTCAGCAAGCTCCAGGCCCGCCTCGGCGGCCGGATCCGGGTGCTGGTGTCCGGCGCCGCCCCGCTCAGTCCGGAGATCGCCACCTTCTTCGCCGCGGCGAACCTGCCGATCTCCGAGGGCTACGGGCTGACCGAGACCAGTGCCGGCAACTTCGTCAACCCGCCGCAGGGGCTGCGCATCGGCACCGTCGGCACGGCGTTGGGTGACCTGGAGTGCCGCATCGACACCGACGGCGAGATCCTGATCAAGGGCCGGCCGGTGATGCGGGGTTACCACAACCTGCCCGAGGAGACGGCCGCCGCGTTCACCGAGGACGGCTTCTTCCGCACCGGGGACATCGGCAGCCTCGACGACGACGGCTACCTGCGCATCACCGACCGCAAGAAGGACCTGGTCAAGACCTCCGGCGGCAAGTACGTCGCGCCGTCGCACATCGAGGGCACGTTCAAGGCGACCTGCCCGTACACCTCGCAGGCGGTGGTCATCGGCCAGGCGCGCAGCTTCTGCACCATGCTGGTCACGCTGGACCCGGACGCCATCGTCGGCTGGGCGACGGGCACCCCGCTGGAGGGCCGCCCGTACGCCGAGATCGTCGCCTCGCCCGAGGCCCTGGCCATGGTGGAGGAGTACGTCGCCGAGGTCAACAGCAAGCTGAACCGCTGGGAGACCATCAAGAAGGTCACCATCCTGCCCCGTGACCTGACCATCGAGAACGGCGAGATCACCCCGTCGCTGAAGATCAAGCGCCGCGGGGTGGAGAGCAACTTCTCCGCCGAGATCGACAAGATGTACGCCGGCACCGTCGCCGAGGTCTGACGACAGGTCGCCGCGTCGGCCCCGCCCCGGACCCCGGGTGCGGGGCCGACGCGTACCCCGGCGGGGTCGGGCGACTCGGCACCGGCCCGCCGGTGGCGGTCAGGCGATCACGCTGGGCTCCCGCCACCGGGCCAGCCCCGTCCGATCCAGGTCGTAGCGAATCGCGGCGATCCGCCCGACCGCCTCCACCAGGTCGGCCGCCGGCAGCGTGAACGGCAGCCGCAGGAAACGCTCCAGCGTGCCGTCCAGGCCGAACCGGGGGCCCGGCGCCAGGCGTACGCCGACCTCCTCGGCCGCCCGCGCCAGCGCGCTGGAGATCGGCCCGTCCAACTCGGCCCAGAGCGTCACGCCCCCACGGGGGACGATGACCCGCCATTCCGGCAGCCGGGCGGCCAGCGCGCCGAGCAGCGCGTCACGCTGGAGGGTCAGCTGCGCCTGCCGGGCGGCCACGATGTCCGGCGCGACGTCCAGCAGGTGCACGGCGACCAACTGGTCCAGCACCGGGCTGGACATGTCGACGCCCACCCGGGCGGCGGCCAGCCGCTGCACCTGCGGTGCGGAGGCCCGGATCCAGCCGATCCGCAGCCCACCCCAGAACGGCTTGCTCATTCCGCCGATGCTGACCACCCGGGAGTGCCGGTCGAAGCTCGCCGTCGGCGGCGGCAGGTCGGTCCCGTCCAGCGGCAGGTCCACGAAGGACTCGTCGATCACCAGATCGGTGCCGACGGCGTGCGCGGTGGCCACCAACCGCTCCCGCAGTTGGGCCGGCATCAGGTGGCCGGTCGGGTTCTGGAAGTCGGGGATCAGGTAACCCACCCGTGGGCGTACCTGCCGCAGCGTGCCCAGCAGCAGGTCCGCGTCCCAGCCGCTGGCGTCGGCGGCCAGGCCGTAGGTGCTGATCCGGGCCCGGCGGGCGGCCAGCGCCGCGAGGGCGTTGGGGTAGCTCGGCGACTCCACCAGCACCCCGCCGCCCGGGGCGAGCGTCAACCGCAGCACCAGGTCCAGGGCGTGCTGCGTGCCGTTGGTCACCATGATCTGGTCTGGCGAGGTGGGCAGGCCCCGCTCGGTGTACCGCTGGGCGACCGCCTCCCGCAGCTCGATGATCCCGATCGGGTGGTAACCGGCGCCGCCGAGGTAGCGGGGCAGGTCCTCGGCCGCGGCGCGGGCGGCGGGCAACAACTCGGGCGGGGCGGCCAGCGCCGCCACCCCCAGGTCGAGCATGTCCCGGTCGTCCAGCGGGATCCACAGCCCGTTGGGCGCCACCCGGTGTGTCCCGGGCAGCATCGTCCAGCTGCCCGCACCCCGCCGGCTGGCCAGATGCCCGCTGTCGCGCAGCTCGCGGTAGGCGGCGGTGACGGTGGTGCGGCTGATCCGCAGCGCCTCGGCCAGATCGCGCTCGGCGGGCAGGCGTACGCCCAGGGGGAGCCGCCCGTCGGCGAGCAGTCCGCGCACGGCGCCGGCCAGGGCCGCGTAGTCGGGGCTGCGTCGCCGGCCGGGTAGGGCGTGCCACTGCCCGAGCAGCCGCGCCAATTGGACCCCGCGGACCTGACTTGCCATGGCCACTCTCCCCGTATTGGCTCTATCATTGCGCCAATTGGCCCCTAGGGTGGCATGCGTGACAGTGATTGGCAACCTCCGACACCGGCCGGTCCGGCGGCTCACGCAACTGTTCGTCGGGCTCTTCCTCTACGGCTTCAGCATGGCGCTGATGATCCGCTCCGGGCTGGGCCTGAACCCCTGGGACGTGTTCCACCAGGGGGTGTCCCGGCTGACCGGCCTGACCATGGGCACCGTGGTCATCGGGGTGGGTGCGCTGGTGCTGCTGGCCTGGATCCCGCTGCGGCAACGCCCCGGCATCGGCACCGTGGCCAACGTCGTGGTCATCGGCGTGGCGGTCGACGCGACCCTGGCCCTGCTGCCACCCGGCGGGCCGCTCGCGCTGCGCAGCGCGCTGCTGGTCGCCGGCATCGTCGGCAACGGCGCGGCCACCGCGCTCTACCTCGGCGCCCGGCTCGGACCCGGTCCCCGCGACGGGCTGATGACCGGCCTGGTCGCCCGCCGGCCCGGCCGGTCGCTGCGCCTGATCCGCACGGTGATCGAGGTCGGCGTGCTGCTCGTGGGCGCGCTCCTCGGCGGGACGGTCGGTCTCGGCACGGTCGCCTACGCGCTGACCATCGGACCGTTGGCGCAGCTGTTCCTGCCCTTCTTCGAGGTTGCCGAGCCGGCGGCGGCGGAGACGACCGCGACGGCACCGGCCACCTGACGACCACGACCACCCGGCGCCGGCCAGCTGACCGGAGCGAGTCGGCACCGGCCACCCCCGTCGACCGAACGAAGTCACATCGTCACGCACCGTCGCAGTGTGCCGGGTGGTGTTCCGTCCAGCCGGATCGCCCGGCAGAATCTCCGCATGGGGGAGAACGCCTGGCGTCGCACCGACGCATGGATCTTCGTCTCGTTGGTGATCGCCAGCGGCGCCGGACGCCATCGGCGGTCCCCGACCACCCGCCGCCCCGAGGGCGTACGCCTCGCCGACGTGCTCTCCACCGCCGACCATCTGGACCGGAGCATCCCCGAACGGCACGACGTCGAAGGGGCGATCCGCCGGCTGCTCGGTGCCGGCCTGGTCGACGTCGCCGACGGCTGGTTCCGGCTCACCGCCGACGGGGAACACCTCTGGCGCTCCCGGCCCAACGCCGGGCTGGCCACCACCGTCGACACCGTGCAGGGGGTGCTCAGCCGGCGGCACTCAGCGGGCAGCGCGGAGTGGCACCTCGACGAGGCCGAGCACGCGGCCGCGGTGCAGGAATATCTCGTGCGATCCGTCCCGATGCCCCGGCGCTCCCCCGAGGGCCACTCCGACCGCGGCTGATGCCCACCCGCCAACCGGTGCGGCGTCGGACGGCGGGTCAGCGCACCGGGTGGCCGGCGCCGCGCAGCACGTCCTTGACCTGCCCCACGGTCAGCTCCCCGAAGTGGAAGACGCTGGCGGCGAGAACCGCGTCGGCACCCGCGCCGATCGCCGGAGGGAAGTGGGCCACCTCGCCGGCGCCGCCGCTGGCCACCACCGGCACGTCGACCACCCGGCGCACCGCGCCGATGAGTTCCAGGTCGAAGCCGACCTTCGTGCCGTCGGCGTCCATCGAGTTGAGCAGAATCTCCCCGGCACCCAGTTCGGCACCGCGGCGCGCCCACCGCACGGCGTCCAGGCCGGTGCCGCGCCGGCCGCCGTGCGTGGTCACCTCGAAACCGCTGGGGGTGGTGCCGGCCAGCGCCCGCCGGACGTCCAGCGAGAGCACCAGCACCTGCCGACCGAACCGCTCGGCGATCTCCGCGACCAACTCGGGCCGGGCGATCGCCGCCGTGTTCACCCCGATCTTGTCGGCGCCGGCGCGCAGCAGGGTGTCCACGTCCGCCACCGTACGCACACCCCCGCCCACGGTCAGCGGGATGAAGACCGACTCCGCCGTGCGCCGGACCACGTCGAGCATCGTGCCGCGATCGTCGGAGGAGGCGGTGACATCGAGGAAGGTCAGCTCGTCCGCGCCCGCGCGGTCGTACGCGGCGGCCAGCTCGACCGGGTCACCCGCGTCGCGCAGGTCGAGGAAGTTGACGCCCTTGACCACCCGTCCCGCGTCCACGTCGAGACAGGGGATCACCCGCACCGCCACCGTCATGCCGTGAGCCTATCGCTGCGCGGCCGGCCGCGGCCGGCCCGACCGGCCGCGCCGCCGGACCCGCCGCCCGTCACACCCGCACGAGCATCTTGCCGAGGTTCTCGCCCCGCAGCAGGCCGAGGAAGGCGGCCGGGGCGTTCTCCAGGCCGTCGACGATCGTCTCGTCGTAGCTGAGGGTGCCGTCGCGCAGCCAGCCGGAGACCTCCCGCACGAACTGCTCCCGCAGGTGCTCGTGGTCACTGACCAGGAAGCCGCGCAACGTCAGCCGCTTGCCGATGACCTGTGCCAGGTTGCCCGGGGCGGCCGGTGGCTCGGTGTCGTTGTACTGCGCGATCATGCCGCAGATCGCGGCGCGGGCGTGCGGGTTCATCGACGAGATCGCGGCCTCCAGGTGCTCGCCGCCGACGTTGTCGAAGTAGACGTCGACCCCGTTCGGGGCGGCGGCCCTGAGCAGGTCGCGCACCGGAGCGTCGTGGTAGTCGAACGCGGCGTCGAAGCCGAGCGCGCGCAGCCGCTCGACCTTGGCCGCCGAACCGGCGCTGCCGACCACCCGGCCCGCGCCCCTGCGCCTGGCGAGCTGGCCGACCACGCTGCCCACCGCACCGGCCGCGCCCGAGACGAAGACCGTCTCGCCGGGCCGCATCGCGGCCACCTCCAGCAGCCCGGCGTACGCCGTCAGCCCGGTCATGCCCAGCACGCCGAGGTACGCGGTCACCGGTGCGAGCGCCGGATCGACCTTCCGGGCGGCCTTCGCGTCCACCAGCGCGTACTCTCGCCAGCCCAGCCCGTGCAGGACGGTGTCGCCCGGGGCGAACCCGTCGGCGCCGCCGGTGACCACCTCGCCGACCGCCCCGCCGTCCAGCGGCGCGTCCAGGGCGAACGGCGGCACGTAGGATCGCACGTCGTTCATCCGCCCCCGCATGTACGGGTCCACCGACAGGTACCGGTTGCGCACCAGCAGTTGCCCCGGGCCGGGCGTGGGCACCTCGGTGGTGACGAGACGGAAGTTGTCCTCGGTGGGCCAGCCCTGCGGGCGCGAGGCCAGATGGATCTCACGGTTGGTGGGCACGGGGGTTTCCTCTCCACTGCCGGGGTACGGCGTCACGACGGCGACCAGGATGGGATCCGGCGGTGATCACGGGCGGGCGAGGACCGCCAGGGCCTGCGCCACGGTGAACGCCCCCGCGTAGAGCGCCTTGCCGGCGATCACTCCCTCCACCCCGATCGACTCCAGCGTGGCAAGCGCCCGCAGGTCGTCGAGGGTGGAGACGCCGCCGGAGGCGATCACGGGGGCGTCGGTCCGGGCGCACACCTCGCGCAGCAGGTCCAGGTTCGGCCCACGCATGGTGCCGTCCTTGGTGATGTCGGTCAGGACGTACCGCGAGGCACCCGCCTTGTCCAGCCGCTCCAGCACCTCGTACAGGTCACCGCCGTCGCGGGTCCACCCCCGGGCGGCCAGGGTCCGGCCGCGCACGTCCAGCCCGATCGCCACCCGGTCGCCGAACTCGCCGCAGACCCGGTCGCACCACTGCGGGTCCTCCAGAGCGGCGGTGCCGATGTTCACCCGGGCGGCACCGGTGGCCAGTGCGGCGCGCAGCGACTCGTCGTCGCGGATGCCACCGGACAGTTCCACCCGTACGTCGAGGCGGCGCACCACCTCGGCGAGCAGCCCGGCGTTGGAGCCCCGGCCGAACGCGGCGTCCAGGTCGACCAGATGAATCCACTCGGCGCCGTCGCGTTGCCACGCCACGGCGGCGTCCAGCGGGTCGCCGTAGGTCGTCTCGCTGCCGGCGGCGCCCTGCACGAGGCGGACGGCCTGGCCGTCGGCGACGTCCACGGCGGGCAACAGGGTGAGGCTCATGTGTCTTGTCCCTCTCACGTCGTCAACGGCGGTTCAGGGCGACCACCACGATCACCGGCAGTACGAGCAGCAGCAGCACGATCAACGCGAGGCGCAGGGCCACGTCGGGCACGAGCACCCAGATGAGGACGATCGCCGCCAGCGTCAACGCCACGATGGTGGCCCGTTCCCGCCGGGAGTACCTCGGCAGCCGGCCGGTCCGGCCGCGGCGCACCGTCGGCACCAGCCGGCGGACCAACGCACGGCGTCGCGCCCGGCGGGCCGCCGTGCGTTCCCGCAGCACCCGGAGCCGGGCGGCCTCCGCCTCGCGGGCCGCCCGGCGCTGGGCCCGTTCCTTGCTCACCGCGGCCTCCGGTGTGTGCCACCCACCGGATCAGCCACCGGCGGGCACGACGGTCAGCCAGTTGCGCAGCAACGCGGCACCGGTCTCGGCGGACTTCTCCGGATGGAACTGGGCGGCCGACAGGGGGCCCCGTTCCACCGCCGCGACGAAGTCGCAGTCGTGGTGCGCCGTGGTCACCCTGGCCCCGGACGCGGCCAGCGCGGCGACGTCACCGGCGGCGTACGAGTGGACGAAGTAGAACCGGCTGTCGGCGGGCAGGCCGGCGAAGAGCACCGAGCCCACCGGCGCCTGCACGGTGTTCCAGCCCATGTGCGGCAACCGGGCCGCGTCGAGCCGGGAGACGCTGCCCGGCAGCAGACCCAGCCCCTTGGTGACCACCCCGTGCTCGTCGCCGGACTCGAAGAGGATCTGCATGCCCACGCAGATGCCCAACACCGGCCGGCCGGCGGCGACCCGCCCGGCGATCACCGGGCCGGCGCCGATCGCCTCGATGCCGGCCATGCAGGCGGCGAAGGCGCCCACCCCCGGCACCACCAGGCCGTCGGCGTCGGCCGCGGCCGCGAGGTCACCGGTGACCAGCACGTCGGCACCGGCGGCGGCCAACGCCCGCTCCGCGGAGCGCAGATTGCCCGAACCGTAGTCGAGCACCACGATCCGGCGCCGGTCTGTCGGGGCGGCGTCTCGTCCGCCGACGGTCCGCTCTGTCACGATCCCTCCCCCGGTAGCAGCCAGAGCACGCCCGCAACCGTGGCCAGCACGGCCAGCAGCGCGGTCACCACCACCGCGCCCCGCGGCGCCCCCTGCCGGTGCAGCGACAGCGCCCCGCCCACCAGCACCCCCGCCAGGATCAGCAACAGCGTGGGCAGCACACCGCTCATCGACGCCGCCTCGACGCGGCGGCACCCGGGCCCGTCACAGCGCGCCCTTGGTGCTCGGGATCGCCCCGGCCGCCCGGGGATCCACCGCGGTGGCCTCCCGCAGCGCCCGGGACACCGCCTTGAACTGCGCCTCCACCACGTGGTGGGCGTCCGGGTGCCCGCCCGGGCGGGCCGCCCGCAACACGTCCACGTGCAGGGTGATCCGGGCTGCCTGGCCGAAGGACTCCCAGAGGTGCCGGGTCATGCTGGTCGGGTAGACCGGCCCGATGTACGGCGCCAGCGGCGGCTCGTCGTGCACGACGTACGGCCGGCCGGACAGGTCGACGGCGGCCCGGACCAGCACCTCGTCCATGGGCACGGTGGCCGAGCCGTACCGCCGGATGCCGGCCTTGTCCCCCAGCGCCTGGTCGAACGCCGCGCCGAGGGCCAGGGCGGTGTCCTCCATCGTGTGGTGGGCGTCGATCTCAAGGTCACCCACGGTCCGCACGGTCAGGTCGAAGCCGCCGTGCCGGGCGATCTGGTGCAGCATGTGGTCGTAGAAGCCGACCCCGGTGCTGATCTCGGCAGCTCCGGTGCCGTCCAGATCGACCTCGACCAGGACCTTGGTCTCCTTGGTGATCCGCTCCACCCGGGCGGTCCGGCTCATGGTGTGCCTTTCATCCGTGGCGACTGCGGGGCGACGGGCCCCTCGCGCTCAATCCTGTCGATGGCGGTGAGGAACGCGTCGGTCTCGGCGGGAGTGCCGGCGGTCACCCTGAGCCAGCCGGGCAGGCCGACGTCGCGCACCAGCACGCCGTGGGCGAGCATCGCCCGCCAGGCGACGGACTGGTCGCCGCCGACCTCGTACAACACGAAATTGGCGTCGCTGTCGGCGACCCGCAGGCGGCGACGGCGCAGCTCGCTGACGATCCGGTCGCGCTGCCGCATGATCGCGGCAACCGTGCCGAGCAGCGCGTCGCGGTGCGCCAGCGCGGCCCGGGCGGCGGCCTGGGTGAGCGCGGAGAGGTGGTACGGCAGGCGAACCAGCTGCACCGCCGCCACCACCGCCGGGTCGGCCGCCAGATAACCCAGCCGACCACCGGCGAAGCCGAACGCCTTGCTCATCGTCCGGGTCACCACCAGCCGCGGATGCCCCGGCAGCACCGCCAGGGCGCTCACCGTGCCCGGCCGGGCGAACTCCACGTACGCCTCGTCGACCACCACCATCCCGGGCGCGACGGCGAGCACCGCGGCGATCACCGCGGGGTCGAGCGCGGTGCCGGTGGGGTTGTTCGGCGAGCAGAGGAAGACCACGTCGGGCCGGTGCTCACGGACCTGGGCGACCGCCTCGTCGGCGGTGAGCCCGAAGTCGACGCCGCGGCGGGCGGGCACCCATCGGGTGCCGGTGCCCAGCGCCAGCAGCGGGTGCATCGAGTACGCCGGGGCGAAGCCGAGCGCGCTGCGCCCCGGCCCGCCGAACGCCTGGAGCAGCTGTTGCTGAATCTCGTTGGAGCCGTTCGCCGCCCACACACCCTCGACGGTGAGCCCGTGGCCGAGGTACCCGGCCAGGTCGGCGCGCAACGCCAGCGCGTCCCGGTCCGGGTAGCGGTTGAGATCGCGCAGCTCGGCCGTGACCGCCTTGCCGATCGCCTCGACCACGGCCTCCGGCACCGGGTAGGAGTTCTCGTTGGTGTTGAGCCGCACCGGCACGTCCAGCTGCGGCGCACCGTACGGCGAGCGCCCCCGCAGGTCCTCGCGGATCGGCAGGTCGTCCAGGGCGGTCATGCCGTCTCACCGGCGAACCGGGCACTGACCGCCTGGCCGTGCGCCGGCAGGTCCTCCACCCCCGCCAGGGTGACCACGTGCCCGGCGACGTCCCGCAGCGCCTGCTCGGTGTACTCCACCAGGTGCATGCCGCGCAGGAAGGACTGCACCGACAGCCCCGACGAGTGCCGGGCGCAGCCACCGGTGGGCAGCACGTGGTTGGAGCCGGCGCAGTAGTCGCCCAGCGACACCGGCGAGTACGCACCCACGAAGACCGCCCCGGCGTTGCGTACCCGCATCGCCCACTCCCGCGCGTCCACCGTCTGGATCTCCAGGTGTTCCGCCGCGTACGCGTCGACCACCCGCAGCCCCGCCGCGAGGTCGTCGACCAGCACCACACCGCTCTGCTCGCCGCGCAGCGCGGTACCGATCCGCTCGGCGTGCTTGGTGGCCGGCACCTGCCGGGCCAACTCCCGGTCCACCGCGTCGGCCAGCGCGACCGACGGGGTGACCAGCACGCTGGCCGCGAGCGGGTCGTGCTCGGCCTGGCTGATCAGATCGGCGGCCACGTGCACCGGGTCGGCGGTGTCGTCGGCCAGGATGGCGATCTCCGTCGGGCCGGCCTCGGCGTCGATGCCGACCACGCCGCGCAGCAACCGCTTCGCGGCGGTGACCCAGATGTTGCCCGGCCCGGTGATCATGTCGACCGGGGCGCAGTGCGCGCTGGCCGCGGCGTCGACGGCACAGCCGTACGCCAGCATCGCCACGGCCTGGGCGCCGCCGACGGCGTACACCTCGTCGACGCCGAGCAGCGCACAGGCGGCGAGCACCCGCTGGTCGGGCAGGCCGTCGTTGTCCTTCTGCGGAGGGCTGGCCACCACCAGCGACCGGACGCCGGCCGCCTGGGCGGGCACCACGTTCATCACCACCGTCGACGGGTACATCGCCAGCCCGCCGGGGACGTAGAGGCCGACCCGGTCCACCGGGACCCAACGTTCGGTGACCGTGCCGCCGGGCACGACCTGGGTGCGGTGGTCGACCCGCCGTTGGTCGTCGTGCACCCGGCGGACGCGGCCGATCGACTCCAGCAGGGCCGCACGGACCTGCGGATCCAACGTGCCCTCCGCCGCCGCGATCGTCTCGACCGGCACCCGGAGCACCTCCGGGCAGACCCCGTCGAACCGCTCGCTGGCCGCACGGACCGCCGGATAGCCATGCTCGCGCACCGCCGCCACGAGCGGACGGATGCGCTCGACGGCCACCGAGACGTCGAGCTGGGCACGGGGCAGCAGGTGGCGCGGGTCGGGCACGCCACCACGCAGGTCGATCCGGTTCAACACCCCTGCGAGTCTAGGCGGCCCCGCGCCCGGCCGACCGGCGCCGCCCGCTGTCCGGGACGGTGAGCCGGGACACGCCGCCGGCCGCCGGTCGGGCTACGCTTGATCACGTGACCGCACGGCTACCGGTGTTCCCGCTCGCCACGGTGCTCTTCCCCGGGCTGGTCCTGCCGCTGCACATCTTCGAGGAGCGCTACCGCGCCCTGGTCCGCCACCTGGTCGGGCTGCCCGAGGGGGCACCACGCGAGTTCGGTGTGGTGGCCATCCGCAGTGGCTGGGAGGTCGCGCCCGCCGCCGGTCGCAGCGCGGTCGGCACCGGGGAGGTGACGCTGCACGAGGTGGGCTGCACGGCCGAGCTCCGGCAGGTCACCGAGCTGGCCGACGGGGGCTTCGACATCGTCACCGTGGGGCGGCGGCGGTTCCGGGTGGCGGACATGGACCGCCACTCCGCGCCGTACCTGACCGCCGAGGTGCGGTGGCTGCCCGAGCCGACCGGCCCGGACGAGGTGGCCGCCGTGCTGGCGGCCCGGGTGATCGCCGTCTTCCGGCAGTACCTCGGCCTGATCCGGCCCGAGGCCGGTGAGCTGACCGAGCAACTGCCCGAGGATCCGACCGTGCTCTCCCACCTGGTGGCCGCGACCGCGGCGCTGACGGTGGCGGACCGGCAGCGGTTGCTCGCCATCGACGACACGGCGGCCCGGCTGCGCGCCGAGCTGAACCTGCTCAATCGCGAGGCGGCGCTGCTGCGCCAGGTGCGGGCGGTTCCGGTGCCGCTGGCGGAGCTGGCCACGGCGCCGCCGACCCCGAACTGACCCCGTCCGCCGCCGCAACGGACGGGTCGGCCGGCGGATACCCGGCGAGCCAGGTCATGGCCGGCTCCGGCCGCAGCGACGGCCACCGCGACCAGCCCGCCAGCAGCGTGTACGCCACGGCCGCACCGAACGCCGGCAGCAGCAGGTTGCCGAACGGCACCGGCAGCACCCCGAGGAACAGGTCGATCCCGCCGGCCCGCAGGTCCGCCGGCTTGGTGAAGGGCGTCCCGTCCGGTGCGGTCTCCAGCAGCCGCTGGTAGCCGGCCAGCCCGACCCGGCGCCCCACCTGCCAGGCGACCACGCCGGCGGCGAGCCCGCCGGCCACCACCACGACCAGCCCGACCGGCCCCCGGCGCCGCCGCAGCACGAACCACACGGCGAGCGCGGCGAGCACCCCGAACGCCAGCCCGAACAGGCTGAACCACCCGTCGGCGGCGATCGGTTGCTCCGGCTGCGCCTGACCGTAGACCGCGCCGTCGCCACTCTTGATCACCGGGGTGGCCGGCGCGACCGCCGCCCAGAGCAACCCCAGCGGGGCACCCAGCAGGCCCAGGAGCAGCACCGTCACCGCCCCGACGACCGCCGTACGGGCGGCGCGGCTCGGTGGTGGCGGCGCCGGCTGCGGGACTGCCGGCGATGCCGGTACGGGCGGTTCGGCGGCGGAGGTGTCCGGGCTCACCCGATGATCCTCGCAGTTCCCCGCGCAAGCCGTGCACGGTGTCGGCACCGCGGCCGGGTGACGTCCCGGTGCGAGCCGGCCGGTGAGGTGGCCACCCCGCTCAGCGGCCGAACGGTTCCAGCATCGCCGACGCCGCCCGCAGCCACGCCTGCCGGGTCTCGGCCTGGAGCTGGTGGTACTCGATCGAGGAGCCGGTCTCCAGGACCGGGTCGTACGGCACCACCGTCACCGCCCGGGTCCGGGTGGCGAAGTGCCGCTCCAGGTCCTCCTGCAACGGCAGCCGTCCGGGCGTGGGGCAGGAGATCAGGGTGACCGCGTTGTCGGCCAGCTCGCCCATCCCCTCCTCGTGCAGCAGGTCGAGCATCCAGTCCGCGCTGAACGCCGCGTCCTCGCGCGGCACCGTGGTGACCACCAGCTGATCGGCGGCCTGCATCACGGTGCGCCAGTTCGGGCTCTCCACGTTGTTGCCGGTGTCCACGCAGATCACGTCGTGGGTGCGGCGCAGCAGCTCCAGCACCCGCTTCACGGTGAACTGGTCCAGCCGCTGGGCGAACCGGGGGCTCTCCTCACCGGCCAGCACGTCGTACGAGCCGTCGGAGGCGTGCCGGAGGTAGTCGTCGAGAATCTCCAGCAGTTCCGGGCCCTCCCGGATCTCGATCTGGACGAGATCGGAGACCAGGTGCCGGATCGTCCGCGCGTGCCGGGCGCTGCCGGCGCGCAGGCCGAGGGTGCCACGCAGCTCGTTGTCGTCCCAGGCCAGCACGCCACGGCCGCGGACGCTGCCGACGGTGGCCGCGGCCAGCACGGTGGCCGTGGTCTTGTGCACGCCGCCCTTCGGGTTGGCGAAGGCGACCACCCGGGGCGTGCCCAGCTCCCGGCGGAGCACGGCGGCGGCCCGTTCGAGGTCGCTGCCGGCGCCCTGCGCACGCCACTCGATGCGCCCCGGCCGGCCGGCCACCGTCGTCGCCGGCGGCGCCGGGGTGGCGCCGGGGGCGCCGAGGGTGCCACCGGCGGGGAGGGCTGGTAGCCGCCGTTGTCCAACAACGCGTACCGGGACTCCGCCGGCGGCGCGGCGTGCCGGTAGCCGTTGTCCAGCAGCGTGTACCGGGACTCCACCGGATCGGGTCGGCGCGGCTCCGGCACCGCCGGGAGGACCGGCTCCGCCGGCTGTCCCCGGTACGGTTGGGCGGGATGCGTCGGGTCGACCCGATAGGCCGGCTCGGCCCGGTAGTCCGGTTCCGCGGCGTACGGTCGTTCGGCCGACTGCCCGATCGCCGCTGCCCGCCCCGCGAAGCCGGTGCCCGGTCCACGCCGGGACAACCGCTCGGACGGTGGCGGCGCATCCTCGGCCGGCTGCTCGGCGGCGGGCGGCTCCGCGCTGCGGCCACCGAGGCGGGCTCGGTCGAGCAGCGCCCGCCACCGCGGTGCCGGTTCGGCGGGCCGTCCCCAACCGGTCTCGCTGCCCTCCACGGCTCGCCTCCCCAGCGCTTCGGTTTACGTCTGACAGGCTACGAACGAAAGCCTATTCAGGCCACACCGGACGGCACACCGATGTGTCGGCAACCGTCACGGTGTCGACTCCACGTCGTCACCCTCGACGGCGTCTGCCGAGGTGGAAAGCGTCCCAGGTGTCATCGCCGAGGGTGTGGGCGAGGGCGCCACGGGTGATGGTGACGAATCCGTCACCCCGGCCGGCTCCGACGATCGTTTCTCCGGGACCGGCGACGATCGTTCCTCCGGGACCGGCGACGATCGTTCCTCCGGGACCGGCGACGATCGTTCCTCCGGGACCGGATCCGCGGTGGGCGAACCGGTGACGGTGCCCGGTGTGGCGTCCGGCGTCGGTTCCCGATCGGCCGGCGGCCGGACCACGTCCCGCTGCTCGGGCAGCGGCGGGGTGAACACCGCCCGCTCCAGCCGGTGGACCTCCGGCGCCGGGTCGACGACCCGTACGTTGGGACGGGCCGCCACGCCCCGCAGTTCCACCGGCGCGGCGCGTACCACCAGGCCGTAGAGGCAGGCGCAGCCCGCCCGGTAGGCCGCCGCCTCCGCCGCCGCGACCTGCGCGCCGCTGCGGTACAGCTGGCGCAGTTCGCGCTCCTGCGGCCCGCCGCCACCCAGCGCGGTGGCCCGAGCGCGGTAGTCCGCGGCCTCCCGCTCCTTGCGTTCGGCGAGCTTGACCATGCCGGCCGTCACGTCCTCCGGCACCCGCTGGGCGGGGATGCGGACGAGTTCGGTCTGCCGGCCCGGCAGCGGCACCCGCGCGAAGACGACCGCGACGCCCACGTCACCGACCAGCGCCGCGAGCGACTGCGGGGTGAGGTACCGGCTCAGCGAGACCAGGGCGTAGGTGCCCTCGCCGAGCAACCCGCTGCCGACCAGCGCCGCCAGGTCGGCCGCCGCCGTCCGCTCGTAGCCGGGGATCGAGTCGCCGTCGACGACCCCCACCCGGGTCACCTCGCCGACGGTGCGGTCCGGCAACGGCGGACCGCCCGTGGCGAGCACGGCCGTGGCCAGCACGGCGGCGCACGACAGCGTCGTCACCCATCCCAGCACCGGCACCCGGGCCGGGCCCTGGCCGAGCCGGCTGACCACGACGGAGAGGCGGGGCAGCAGTCGCTGATCCAGCTGCCGCAGCAGATCGCCGGCGCGCACGGGCGGTCCCCTCGTCGGTCGGTCGGGACGGGTGGCGCGCGTCAGTCACGGAGTCTGTCCAGCGCGCGTCCCAGATCGTCAGGGTAGTCGCTGACGAAGCGGACCTCGTCCCCCGTACGGGGGTGCTGGAAGCTCAACTCTCTGGCGTGCAACCACTGCCGATCCAGTCCGAGCCGGGCGGCGAGAGTGGGATCCGCGCCGTACGTGAGGTCACCCACGCACGGATGCCGCAGCGTGGAGAAGTGCACCCGGATCTGGTGGGTACGACCGGTCTCCAGCCGTACGTCGACGAGGCTGGCCGAGGGGAACGCCTCGATGGTGTCGTAGTGGGTGATGCTCGGCTTCCCGTCGGAGACCACCGCCCAGCGGTAGTCGTGCTGCGGATGCCGGTCGATGGGTGCGTCGACGGTGCCGCGCAACGGATCCAGGTGCCCCTGCACCACCGCGTGGTAGCGCTTCTCCACCTCGCGGTACTTGAAGGCCCGCTTCAGGGCGCTGTACGCCTGCTCGCTCTTGGCCACCACCATCACCCCGGTGGTGCCGACGTCGAGCCGGTGCACCACCCCCTGCCGCTCGGCGGCACCGCTGGTGGCGATGGTGTGCCCGATCGCGGCGAGCCCGCCGATCACGGTCGGGCCGGCCCAGCCGGGGCTGGGATGCGCGGCCACCCCGACCGGTTTGTCGACCACCACGATGTCGTCGTCGGCGTGGACCACCCGCAGGCCGGGCACCGCCTGGGGGACCACGGTCGGCGCCGCCGCCGGCGTCGGCAGCGTGACCTCCAGCCAGGAGCCGGCCCTGACCTTGTGCGAGTTGGGCCGGACCGCGCCGTCGACCAGCGCCCCACCGGCGTCGACGAGCGCGGCGGCGGTGGTCCGGGAGAGGCCGAACAGCCGGGCGACGGCCTGGTCGAGACGCATCCCGTCGAGACCGTCGGGTACCGGCAGGCTGCGTTGGTCGCCCCCGGCGGCGAAGGTGGCGGTCATGCGCCGTCCCGCCGCCCGCCGTCGGTGTCGCCCGGCTCCCCGGTCGTGGCGGCCTGCCGGGCCGCGTCACCGTCCCTGGCCCGGTCGCCATCCTTGCCGCCGGCCCGCCGGTGGTCGTCGGCCGGCGCCCGGGTGCCGTCGCGCTGCCGACCGGTGAACTCCAGCCCGACGGCCAGCAGCACGCCGCAGACCAGTGCGCTGTCGGCCACGTTGAAGATCGGGAAGACCCGACCGTACGGGTCGAAGACGCTGATCATGTCGACCACGTGGCCGACGAACCAGCCCGGGGCCCGGAAGATCCGGTCGATCAGGTTGCCCACGACTCCGCCGACCACCAGGCCGAGCGAGATCGCCCACGGCACCGAACGCAGCGCGCGCGCCATCCAGGCGATCCAGCCCAGCACGCCGACCGCGATCAGCGGGAAGATCCAGGTGTGGTCCCTGCCGAGGCTCCACGCGGCCCCGCTGTTGCGGGTCAGCGAGAGGTAGACCGCGCCACCCAGCAGCCGGACCGGTTCACGGTCGCTCAGCTCGAGCAACGCCAGATGCTTGGTCAGCACGTCGACCGTCAGCGCGAACGCCGCGAGGCAGAGGAGGATCGTGACGGGCCGGCGCCGCGATCTCGTGGTGGTGCCCGGCTCGGCGGTGCCGGACCCGGCGGGCGGTGCTGCGCTCATCTACTCCCCATCGACAGTCGCGGCGGTGTGTCACACGGCCGCACGGGCACCGGGGAGTGCGCCGTCAGCGCCGCTCCGCCAGTTGCTTGCAGGTCACGCAGAGGGTGGCCGACGGGAAGGCGGCCAGCCGCTCCACCGGGATGGGGTTGCCGCACCGCTCGCACCAGCCGTAGCCACCCTCGTCGAGACGCTCCAGGGCGCGCTCGACCTGCGTGATCCGTTCCAGGATGCTGTTGGCGAGGGAGATCTCCTGCTCCCGCTCGAACGTCTTGGTGCCGGTGTCGGCCTGGTCGTCCCCGGCCGAGTCGGTCAAGCGATCGCGCTGCAACTCGGTGATCTCGCTCAGCGTCTGATCGTACTCGGCTCGCAGTTCGTCATGCCGCGCCGCCAACGCGGCTCGGATCTTCTCGGTTTCCGCGGCACTGCGGGTGGACTTCGGCGCCGGCTTGCGGCCTGCGGTCCTGGTGTCGGCTGGCTTGGCCATAGTCGCTCCCTCGGCCACGGAGCCGCGGTGGGTCCGCGACGCCTCGACAGGGGCGCGCCGGCATCGACCGCCCCGAGTACAAAACGGGCGCGCGGCGACTAGGCCGCGCACTCCGGAGGTTGGCAAGGATACGGAACGTACAGGCGTCCGACAACGTGCCGCACCGGATCGCCCGATTCGCCCCGACTCCATGCAGATCGGGGCAAAGGGAACGCTAGCAGATCGGCGCAGCTCAACCGGCCGGTTCATTGCCGTCGCGCAACCGGCTCAGTCGCCCGACCAGATCCGGCGGTGCCGGGGTGATCAGGAAGAGTTTGTCCCGGCTCGCCGAGCCGGTACGCAACGACACCGCGGCCGGGCGGACGCCGAGCGCGGCGGCCAGCGCACGCCGGGCGGCCTCGGTGGCCCGGCCGTCGACCGCGGGAGGGCTCACCGCGATCACGAGTGCGGGCCCGTGCGGTCCGTCGAACCGGCCGCCCACCCGGGCCCGGGACGCACCCGGTTTCACCCGCACAGCGACGGTGAGCGCATCGGCCATCAAGGTCGGCTCAGCGGCGTCCGGATTCCGACAGCAGCGTGGTGCCCGGAGTGCAGTGCGCGCAGGAGGTGAAGCCGAGTTCGACCGCTTCGGCGACGGGCAGCGGCTCGTGCTCCCGCCCGACCAGGTGCGGGCACTCGCTGAGGTGGTAGCGCGGTCGGCCGTCGACCACCCGCACCTCGGCCGAGAGGCGGGCCACCCGCGCCGCCTGCGCCACGGTGATCTCCTGAGCCGCCGGCTCGTCGTCGTAGCCGTCGGCGTCCGCGACCCGCGGGCCCGTCACCGGTGAACTCGCCGGTGAGCCGGGTGGTTGCCGCCACCCGACGTCACCGGTGTCACCAGTTGCCGGCGCGTACTGCGCCGGGATACCCGGCTCGGGGCCGGCAGGGTCCCGTGGCGGGGCTCCGCCCGACACCGAGCCCCGGCCGGTGGCCGCCTGGCGGGCGCCCGCGACCAGTGCCACGGCGGCCAGCAGGCTGGCCGCGATCGAGACGACCAACAGCGAGCTGGAGCCACCGGCCAGGCCGAACACCAGTAGCACCACCGCGACCAGGATGAGCGCGAGACTGATGACTATCACGGCTCACCCCCCGCCGCGTCGTACCGATGAGGAAGGTCAGGTGATCGCCGCGTCCGCGACGACCACCGGCCCGTGTCAGCGACCGGCCTCGAGCGCCCCGGAGCGGCCTCCACCGTAGGAACCGGCCAGGCCGGCGGCGGCGAGGCCGTTGCCGGCGGCCCGGGTGTTGTCACCGCGGGTCATCTCGGCCTCCAGGCCCTGGCCGCGGCCGTCGAGGTCACGCAGCTGGCTCTCCAGGTACGCC
The DNA here is from genome assembly GCF_019697375.1 of Micromonospora tarapacensis. Classification (NCBI taxonomy): domain Bacteria; kingdom Bacillati; phylum Actinomycetota; class Actinomycetes; order Micromonosporales; family Micromonosporaceae; genus Micromonospora; species Micromonospora tarapacensis. Next base: position 98,636 of record NZ_JAHCDI010000001.1, read on the forward strand.
TTGAGCCGGGTGCGGTACTCCCGCTCGAACTGCTTGAGCTCCTCGATGTGCTTCTGCAACGCGGTGCGCTTGGCGTCCAGACCGCCCATGGCCTCCTGGTGCCGCTGCCGGGCGTCACGCTCGAGCGCGTCGGCCTTGGCCCGGGCCTCCCGGGTGACCTCCTCGGCCTTCGAGCGGGCCTCGGAGAGCAGCTGGTCGGCCTCACGGCGGGCGTCGGAGACGTGGTCGTCGGCGGTCCGCTGGGCCATCATCAGCACGCGCAGCGCCTGCTGCTCGCCGTCACCGCCCGGCACCGCACCACCGGCGGTCCGGACCTGCTCCAACTCGGCCTGCATCGCGCGGGCGGCCTGCTCGGCGGAGGCCTTGTCGCGCTGCACCCGGTCGAGCTGGGCCTTGACGTCGTTGAGCTCGGCCGCCAGGCGGGCGTCACCACCGGGACCGGCCGGGGCGCCGCCCCGGCCACCGCGCTCCACCTGGGCGCGCAGCTCGTTGTTCTCCTCGATCAGACGGGCGAGTTCGCGCTCGACCTCGTCCAGGAAGGCGTCGACCTCCTCCTCGTCGTAGCCCCGCTTGCCGATCGGCGGCTTCTTGAAGGCGACGTTGTGGACGTCGGCCGGGGTCAGCGGCATCGAAACTCCTCGGGTCAGTTGCGGCCGCGATAGCGCGTCGGTCATCAGGCGGTCCTGATGATCGCCGGCTCTAACACAAACCTCATCAGCACGAACAGGATAACCAGGAGCACAAGGGAGGCCAGGTCGATGCTCACGGTACCAATTCGCAGCGGAGGGATCACACGCCTCAACGCCCAGAGCGGGGGATCAGTGACGCTCCACACGGATTCCAGTCCGGCGGACGCTCCGCGACCGGGTTGCCAGCGCCGGCCGTACTGCAGCACCGCGCTGAGCACGAAACGGGCCAGAAGGATGATCAGGAAGACATAAGTGATCAGGTAGAGAACCTGTAGCAAGATCGACAACACGGCAGGCGGCGTCCCTCGGGTCGGGCGGGTCAACTCAGGCTGAAGAACCCGCCCTCAGCGATCTTGGCCTTGTCCTCCGCGGTGACCTGGACATTGGCCGGTGAGAGCAGGAACACCCGGTTGGTCACGCGCTCGATCGTACCGCGCAAGCCGAAGGCCAACCCGGCGGCGAAGTCCACCAGACGGCGGGCGTCCGCCTCGTCCATCTCGGTGAGGTTGATGATCACGGGTACGCCGTCCCGGAAGTGCTCACCGATGGTGCGGGCCTCGCGGTAGGTGGTCGGATGCAGCGTGGTGATCTGGTAACGCTGCTCCTCCTCCGGCACCAGCGCGCGCTCGCGCGGCTGCGCCTGCGGCGCCAGGGCGAGGTTGTCGCGGGTGTGGTAGGTCAGCGCACCGGACGGCTCGCCGGTGGACCGGGTGATCGACCGGACGCTGGACCGCTCCACCCGCTCCGGGCGCTCGGACTCCAGCCGGTCGGCCTCGCTGAGCCGGCCGGAGCGCTCGCTCAGCCGGCCCCGGTCACTCAGCCGGGGACGCGGTGCCGGCGGCTCCTCCGCCTCGTCGTCCTCGTCGGCGAACTCCTCGGCGTACCGGCTCTGCCGGTAACGCGACTCGCGGTAGCCACCCTTGTCGTAGCCACCCTTGTCGTAGCCACCGTCGTCGTAGGCCCGCTCGTCGTCCTCTTCGACCAGTCCGAGCCAGACCCCCGCCTTGCGCAGTGCACCCATCCCGCGCCCTTCCCGTCCGCCGTGCGGCACACGCCCCCGCCGTGTCGCCGGTCGCGAGTGGACCAATCCTGCCCACCGAACCGGAACGGCAATCCCCCGACGCGCAATTCGCGTTGCACGTCATGCCCCCCGTGACCGGGAAGGCCGTTCCCGCAAACAACACTGATGTAATTTGCTTCCCTCGTGGTCAGGCTACCCCAGCGTGGGACGCATTCCGAGCAACGCGCTGCCGACGCGGACATGTGTCGCGCCGTGACCGATCGCCGCCTCCAGATCCCCGCTCATCCCGGCCGACAGGGTCGTGGCCCGCGGGTGCTCCGCCCGCAGCGCCGCCGCGATCGCGGCCAGCCGGGCAAACGCCCGCTCCGGCTCCCAGCCCAGCGGCGCCACGGCCATCAGGCCGGCCAGCCGCAACCCGGCGGCGGCGGCGACCGCGGCGGCGACCGGGCCGAGACCCACATCCGGATCGGCCGAGTCCGGCACCGCGCCGCCGCGCGCCGGGTCGGCGTCGATGCTGACCTGCACCAGCACGTCCAACAGCCGATCCCGGCCGCCGGACGTGGCGGCGGTGTCCAACGCGGACGCCAGCCGGACGCTGTCCACCGACTGGACCACGTCCGCGTACCGCAGCACCGACTTCACCTTGTTGCGTTGCAGCCGGCCGATGAAGTGCCAGCGCGGCGCGACCCCGGCCGCGGCGACCTGCGCCGCCTTGGCCGCCGCCTCCTGGTCGCGGTTCTCCCCCACGTCGGTCACCCCGAGGCCGGCCAGCGCCACCACGTCGGTCGCCGGGTAGGTCTTGGTCACCGCGATCATCGTCACCTCGGCCCGGTCACGGCCGGCGGCTGCGCAGGCGTCGGCGATGCGCGAGCGCACCCGGGCGAGCCCGGCGGCGAGTTCGGCGCGCCGGTCCGCGCGCACCAGGGCTTCACTGTCGGTCATCGGCGGTGCTCAGGAGCCGTTCTTGAGGAAGTCGGGCACGTCGACGTCGTCGAAGAGCACCCGGCGCGGCGACTGCGGCGCCGCCGGGGTGGCCGGCGATGGCACGACCGGCGTGCTGGACTGGGTGGGCTGGTTCTGGTTGGTCTTGCGGGCCGGCTCGGCCGCCTTGTAGGCCGGCGTGCCACCGTCGAAGCCCGCCGCGATCACGGTGACCCGCACCTCGTCGCCGAGCGCGTCGTCGATCACCGCGCCGAAGATGATGTTCGCGTCCGGATGTGCCGCGTCGGTCACCAGCTGGGCCGCGTCGTTGATCTCGAACAGGCCGAGGTCGGAACCGCCCGCGATGGAGAGCAGCACGCCCCGGGCGCCGTCCATGCTCTGCTCCAGCAGCGGGCTGGAGATGGCCGCCTCGGCGGCCTCGACCGCACGGTTCTCGCCCCGGGCGCTGCCGATGCCCATCAGCGCGCTGCCGGCGCCGCTCATCACGCTCTTGACGTCGGCGAAGTCCAGGTTGATCAGACCCGGCGTGGTGATCAGGTCGGTGATGCCCTGCACACCGGAGAGGAGCACCTGGTCGGCGGTGCGGAACGCGTCCATCATGCTGATGTTGCGGTCACCGAGCGCCAGCAGCCGGTCGTTGGGGATCACGATCAGCGTGTCGCACTGGTTACGCAGCTCGTCGATGCCGGCCTCGGCCTGCACCTGGCGGCGCTTGCCCTCGAAGGAGAACGGACGGGTCACCACGCCGATGGTCAGTGCGCCGAGCTTGCGGGCGATGTTCGCCACCACGGGCGCCCCACCGGTGCCGGTGCCGCCGCCCTCGCCGCAGGTCACGAAGACCATGTCGGCGCCCTTGAGGACCTCCTCGATCTCGTCGCGGTGGTCCTCGGCGGCGTTCTTGCCCACGTCCGGGTTGGCGCCGGCACCCAGCCCCCGGGTCAGCTCCCGGCCGACGTCCAGCTTGACGTCGGCGTCGCTCATCAGCAGCGCCTGCGCGTCCGTGTTGATCGCGATGAACTCGACGCCCTTGAGCCCAACCTCGATCATCCGGTTGACGGCGTTGACGCCGCCGCCCCCGATGCCGACGACCTTGATGACCGCCAGGTAGTTGTGCGGAGGTGTCATCTCCGGTCCTTTCCTTCGAGACTGGCTACTCCCCGGCCGGCTACGGCCTGGCCGGACCGGCGGTCGACGCAGCTGTCACCAGCGAGGTCGAGAGGCAAACCCTCGCCCTCTACTAGAGGGTTAGAGTTATGTCAACCACTGATCCCCTTCGGGGCAACGTAAGCGCAGCCGAGCGATGAGCCAAGGACCCTTCCGGCGTGTCGCCGGTGGAGCGAGCCGCCTCACCACTGACCGATCGCTCACCGGAAGGTGACCACGTCCGGCGCGCTCACGTCGATCCGGGCGGCATCCTGGTCGAGCAGCGCGGTGGCCACCCGCGCCTTGTCGTCCCCCCGGGTCGAGTCACCCCAGAAGACCGTACGGTCCCCGCGCAACCGCACGCTGATCCGGGCCAGGCCCTCGACGGTGACCTCCACCAGCTCGTCACGCAGCCGGGGGGTGAGGGCGGCGAGCACCTCCAACCCGGCTGCGGTCTCCGGATCGTCGGGCCCGGGCGTGGCCAGCCGCACCAGCGGCAGGCCGCCCGGGCGCTGCGGCACCGTGCGGAACACCACCCCGGCGGCGTCGACCACGGCGAACTGCTCCCCGCGCGGCACCACCGCCGCGCCGGTCCGCTCGGTCAGCCGGACCACCAGCGCGTCCGGCCAGTCCCGCGTGACGGTGACCCGTTCCACCGGCGGCAGCGTGCCGATCCGGCCCGCCAGCGCGGCCAGGTCGACCCGGGCCAGCGGAGCGCCGTCGGGGACTCCCGCCGCGTCCCGCACCTGCACCGCCGTCACCAGCTCGGCCCCCTCCACCCGCACCTCGCGCACGCCGAACAGGCCGGTGCCGAGCAGGGTCCACGCCACCAGTCCGGCCAGCGCGAGCAGCCCGCCGGCCACCGCCCAGGGCAACGCCGCACGCATCCGGCGGCGCCGCGCCCGGGCCATGAACCGCCGGGTGGAGGCGGGCACCGCGTCGCTGTCGGCGCGGACCAGCTGCCACCGCCGGGTGGGGCGGCGCCCCGCACCGCCGTCCACGCCGGTGCCACGCCCACGGGCCGGCCCGGGACTCATTCCGCCACGGATGCCGCGCCGTCCACGCCGACGACGCCGGGGACGCTGCCCCGATGCTCGTCGACCCACCGGCCGCGCCGCCGGGAGCGGTGCCCGCCAGCGCCTGCGGATCGGCGGTACGCGCCGCCAGCGCGGCCAGCAGTTCGTCGCCCATCAGCGAGATCGGCGGAGCACCCATGGTCACCACCACGTCGCCCGAACGCGCCCGGCGGGCCACCTCCACGGGAGCGGCCTCCCACGAGTCCGCGAAGACCTTCCGCCCCGCCGGCAGCGACACCGCCTCGACCAGTGCCGTCGACCCCTCACCCGGGCCCCGCTGCTCACCCGGCCCGAAGACCTCCAGCAGCACCAGCTCGTCGGCGATCGCGAGCGCCTCGGCGATCTCCGCCTGAAGTTCCCGGGTGCGGTAGACCCGGTAGGGCTGGAAGACGACGATCAGGCGCCCCTCGCCGGCCACCTCCCGCAGCGTCCGCAGGGCCAGGGTCATCGAGGTCGGGTGGTAGGCGTACTCGTCGTAGACGAGCACCCCGTCGGCGACACCCTTGCGCTCGAACCGCCGACGCACTCCCGGGAAGGCCGCCAGCGCGGTCTCCGCCGCCTGCGGCGGCACCTCCAACAGGCACGCGGCCAGCACCGCCGACGCGCTGTTGAGCCCCATGTGCCGGCCCGGCACCGGCAGCCGGAACTCGCCCAGCGGCCGGCCGTCGAGGTGGGCGAGGTAACGCACCCCGCGGGCCGAGGAGGCCATGTCGCTCAGCCGGAGGTCGGCGTCGGCGGCCTCGCCGTAGGTGTACACCCGGCGTCCCTCGGCGCGCAGCGTGGCGGCCAACCGCCGCCCGCCCGGGTCGTCGGCACAGGTGATGACGTAGCCCTCCGGGTCGGTGAGCCGGGCGAACTCGGCGAAGGCCGCCTCCAGGGTGGCCAGGTCACCATAGGTGTTCAGGTGGTCCGCCTCGATGTTCGTGACGATCGAGACGAACGGGCGGTAGATGAGGAACGACCGGTCGCTCTCGTCCGCCTCGACCACGAAGTGCTCACCGGTGCCGTGGTGCGCCCCCGAGCCGACCTCGGAGATCTCCCCACCGATCACGAAGGACGGGTCCGCGCCGGCCTGCTGGAGCACCATGGTGACCATGGAGGTGGTGGTGGTCTTGCCGTGCGTGCCGGCGACGGCCACGGTGCGGCGGCCGGTCATCGCGGCCGCGAGAGCCTCCGAGCGGTGCAACACCCGCAGCCCGCGCCGGCGCGCCTCGACCACCTCCAGGTGGTCGGCGGGGATGGCCGACGAGTAGACGACGGTGTCGACCCCGTCCAGGTTGGCCGTCTCGTGCGTCATGTGGATCGTCCCACCGAGCGCCCGCAGGCCGGCCAGCGACGGCCACTCGCGCAGCTCGCTGCCGGAGACCGGCAGGCCCCGGGTGAGGAAGAGCCGGGCCAGACCACTCATGCCGACCCCGCCCACCCCGATCAGGTGGATGTGGCCGAGGTCCTCGGCGGTCAGCGTGCCGGCCGGGCTGAACGTGGTCATCGGGACCAGCCTTTCGTTCGCGACTGCGGGGCTCGCAAACCCGGCTCACTCCTCGCGCTCACCGGGCCACCGCCTCGTAGACGAAGTTGAGCAGGGCCTCGTCACCGTCGCGCCGCCCGTACGCGGCTGCGGCGGTGCCCATCGCGTGCAGCCGCTGCGGGTCACGGATCAGCGGGAGCACCGTCCGTTCGAGCCAGTCCGGGGTCATCTCGGCGTCGTCGACCAGCAGCCCGCCGCCGGCCTCGACCACCGGCAGGGCGTTGCGCTTCTGCTCCTGGTTGCTGTGCGGGTAGGGCACGTAGATGGTCGGCAGCCCGATCGCGGCCACCTCGGCGCAGGTCATCGCCCCGCCCCGGCCGAGCATCAGGTCCGCGGCGGCGTATCCGGCGTCCATGTCGGACAGGTACGGCAGCGTCACGTACGGCACCGGCAGGTCGGTCGGGATCGGCACCGGCTCGTTGCGGGCGCCGATCACGTGCAGCACCTGGATGCCGTTGCGGGCCAGTTCCTTGGCCGCACCGGCGACGGCGAGGTTGATCGAACGGGCGCCCTGCGAGCCGCCGGCGACGAAGAGCACCGGCAGGTCGGGGCGGAGCCCGAAGTGGGCGCGGGCGGCGCCGCGGATGGCCGCCCGGTCCAGTCCGGAGATGCTGCGGCGCAGCGGCACACCGACCACCCGGGCGTCGCGCAGCGACTCGGCCTGCGACGGCTGGTGCGGGAAGCCGACCGCGACGTGCTTGGTGAACTTCATGCCCAGCCGGTTGGCCACGCCCGGCGGCACGTTCACCTCGTGGATCACGATCGGCAGCTCCCGCCGCCAGGCGGCCAGGTAGGCCGGCACCGAGACGTACCCGCCGAAGCCCACCACCACGTCGGCGCGCACCTCGTCGATGACCTTGCCCGCCGCGCGGGCGGCGGTCCACATCCGGCCCGGGGTGCGGACCAGGTTCATGTTGATCGACCGGGGTAGCTGGTAGGCGGGGATCTGCCGCAGGTCGTAGCCGGCCGGTGGGATCAGCTCGTTCTCCAGGCCCTTGGGTGTGCCGAGGCAGGTGATCCGGACGCCGGGGTCGTGCCGGCGCAGGCAGTCGGCGAAGGCGAGCAACGGGTAGATGTGCCCCCCGGTGCCACCTCCTGCGAGCACCACCGAACGCAGCGGACCCATCAACGTCTCCTCTCGTCCGCCGACCCGCCGCGGCCCCGGCCGTCCCGGGCGCCACGCGGTGCGGCCTGGTCGTCCCCGCGCCGCCTCCGCGCCCCGGGTACGGACCCTCGGGCAGCCGGCGGCGCCGCGCGGCGGCGCCGGCCGGAAAGCGGCGGCAACGGTGCCCACACTAGTCGGACCCACCGGGCCGGCGGACGGGCATGCAGCGCCCGGGCCGCATCCGGCTCGGCGCGGGCGAAGGAGGCCAGCATGCCGACCGCCGCGAGGGTGACCACCAGCGCGCTGCCGCCGTCGGAGATGAACGGCAGCGGTACGCCGGTCAGCGGCAACAGCCCGATCACGCCGCCGATGTTGATGAACGCCTGACCGACGAGCCACGCGGTGGCGCCCGCGGCCGCCAGCCGGCGGTACGGATCCTCGACCCGCCGGGCGATCCGCAGGCCGGTGTAGGCGAGCACCGCGAAGAGGGTGACCACCACCGCGCAGCCGACCACGCCGAGTTCCTCGGCGATGACCGCGAAGATGAAGTCGTTCTCGGCCGCGGGCAGCCACGCCCACTTGGTCCGCCCCTGGCCGAGACCGGTGCCGAACCAGCCGCCGTTGGCGATCGCGTACCGGGCCTGGACCATCTGGTAGCAGAGTTGATCCTTGCAGGCGTCCAGCGGCGGCGGGCTGAAGAACACGGTGAGCCGGGCCAGCCGGTAGTTGTCCTCGCCGCGCACACCGGAGCCGGCGCCGAGCGAGGCCACCGCGACCAGCAGCCCGATGCCGAGCAGCCCGATCGCGCTGAGCGCGGCGAAGACCCGCAGCCGCACCCCGGCCGCCCAGAGCAGGCCGACGACCAGGGCCAGCAGGCAGAGCATGCTGCCCAGGTCGTTGTAGCCGACCAGGACGAACAGCAGCCCCACCACCGGGAACAGCGGCGTGGCCAACTCCCGCCACCAGCCCAGCGCCGCACCCTTGCGGGCGAGCACGTGCGCGCCCCACAGCACCAGCGCGAACTTCGCCAACTCCGAGGGTTGCAGGCTGATCTCACCGACGTACAGCCAGAGCAGGTCAGCCTCCAGCGGGCCGATCCGCGGCTCGCCGTCGGTCAGCCGCCCGTACGCCACCAGCAGGTTCAGCAGCAGCAGCAGCCCCACCGCGACGCCCAGCGTGGGCCGGCCCAGCGTCCGGTAGGTGCTGGCCGGCAGGCGCTGGCAGGCCCAGAAGGCCACGATGCCGATCACCGCGAAGATCGCCTGCTTGGTCAGCGACGCCGAGGCGTCACCGCCCTCGGCGTAGTCGCGCACGCTGGTGGCCGAGAAGACCATGGTCAGGCCGATCAGCAGCAGTAGCCCGGCGCTGGCGAGCAGCAGGTGGTAGGAGGCCAACGGCCGGGCCAGCAGGCCGCGCAGCGCCGCCAGGCCGCCCACCGCGTCCAGCCCGCGCCACGCGCCGTCGGCCGGCCGCTGGCGCGTCGCCGGCACGTCGCTTCCCGCTCGCGCCTCCCCCACAGCGTCATCATCGCGGTTACCGGCACCCGACACCGGCGGTACCGGCCGGTCGGCGTGTCGAACGTGCGCTGATCACGTCCTGCTGTCACGCGGTCACGATGGTGTGACAGGTCGGAGCACCCGGCCACCGCGACGTCGCGTCGCGGTGGGTCACCCCGGCCGCTGCCGGATCGGCGGGTGCCGGCGGCCCGGCGGGTCAACCCATGTTGGCCAGGAAGTCGCTGTAGAAGAGGCCGAGGGCGATGGCCACGCCGATGCCCGCGATGATCCAGAACCGGACCACGATGTTGACCTCGCTCCACCCGGCGAGCTCGAAGTGGTGCTGCAACGGCGACATCCGGAAGACCCGCTTGCCGGTGGTCTTGAACGAGATGATCTGAATCACCACCGACATCGTGATGATCACGAACAGTCCGCCGATGATCGGCAACAGCAGCACGGTGCGGGTGGACATCGCCATGCCGGCGATCAGGCCGCCGAGGCCGAGGGCGCCGGTGTCGCCCATGAAGATCCGGGCCGGCGAGGTGTTCCACCACAGGAAGCCGACACAGGCACCGGCCGCCGCCCCGGCGATCAACGCGATCTCCAGCGGATCCCGGACCGTGTAGCAGTAGTTGTCCGCGTTGGCGGTGTACGCCGGGTCGGCGCACCAGTGCCGGTACTGCCAGAACGCGATCACCGCGTACGCGCCGAGCACCATCACCGAGGCTCCGGTGGCCAGACCGTCGAGGCCGTCGGTCAGGTTGACGCCGTTGGTCGCGGCCATCACCACGAAGATGAAGATGACCACCGCGCCGATCTTGGTCACGTCCAGCGCCGGGATGTCCCGGATGAAGCTGAGCGTCGTGCTGCCCACCGTCTCGGTGTTGGTCACCGCGCCGGAGGCGTCGGTCATCGTGGACGGGAAGTAGAGCGCGACGACCCCGAACATCGCGCCGACCAGGATCTGGCCGAGCAGCTTGCCGCGCGCGCTCAGGCCGCCGCTGTGCCGCTTGCGGACCTTCAGGAAGTCGTCGAGGAAACCCACCGCGCCGGAGAAGACCATCAGGCCCAGCAGCACCAACGCGGTGATGGTCGGCTCGACCTGGGCGATCTGCGCGTCCGGCAGGGTGGTCAGGGCAAGGTGACCGGCCACGTACGCGATGACGGTGGCCAGAATGAACACCACGCCGCCCATCGTCGGCGTGCCCTTCTTGCCCTGGTGCATCTGCGGACCCTCGGCCCGGATGGGCTGGCCGGCCTTCAACCGGGTGAACACCTTGATCGCGATCGGGGTGGCGAAGAGCGAGACGAGGAAGGCCACCCCGATGGCCACGATCACCGCCCTCACGCCGCGCCCCCCTCGGCCGGCGTGCCCGCGGAGGTGCCCGCGCCGTTCCCGGCGGCGTCGGCACGCAGCGCGTCGGCCACCTCCCAGGTCCGGTACCGGGAGCCCTTCACCAGGACGACGTCGCCCGGCCGTAGCTCGCTGCGCAGCACCTCGACAGCCGCCGCCTGATCGGTGAGCAGCACCGACTCTCCTCCCCAGTCACCTACCGATGTCGCACCGTGGTGGATCGGCGCCGCCGCCTCGCCGACCACGATCAGCCGGTCGACGCCCAACTCGGCCGCGAGACGGCCCACCTCGGCGTGCCCCTGCGCCTCGAACTCACCCAGCTCGGCCATGTAGCCGAGCACCGCGACGGTCCGCCGCCCGGCGCCGACACCGCCCAGCGCACGCAGCGCCACCGCCGTCGACGCCGGGTTGGCGTTGTACGAGTCGTCGATCACGGTCACCCCGTCGGTGCGTTCGAAGACGTCCATCCGGCGGGTGGAGACCAACCCGAGCGCGCCCAGCGCGATCGCCAACTCGGTCAGCGGCATGCCCAGCTCCCGGGCCACCGCCGCGGCGGCCAGCGAGTTGGAGACCTGGTGCCGCCCGGTGAGCCCGAGCCGCACCGGCGCGCTGCCCTCCGGCGTCACCAGCGTGTACGCGGGACGTCCGCGCTCGTCCAGCGTCACGTCCACGGCCCGCACGTCGGCGTGGTCGGCCTCGCCGTAGCGGACCACCCGGGCGGCCGTACGGGTGGCCATGGCGTCGACCAGCGGGTCGTCGGCGTTCAGCACGGCCAGGCCGTCGGCCGGCAGCGCCTCGACCAGCTCGCCCTTGGCCAACGCGATGTTCTCCTGCGAGCCGAACTCGCCGATGTGCGACACCCCGACGTTGAGCACCACGGAGATGCGCGGCGGCGCCACCTCGCAGAGGTACCGCACGTGGCCGATGCCCCGGGCGCCCTTCTCCATCACCAGGTACCGGGTGGTCGGCCCGGCCTGCAACGCGGTGTACGGGTGCCCCAGCTCGTTGTTGAACGACCCGGGCGGCGCCACCGTCTCGCCGAGCCGGGCGGTCACCTGGGCGATCAGGTCCTTGGTGGTGGTCTTGCCGGAGGAGCCGGTGAGCCCGATCACGGTCAACCCGGGCAGCCGGTCCACCACCACGCGGGCCAGCCGGCCCATCGCGACCAACGCGTCGGCGACGAGGATCATGGGCACCCCGGGCATCTCGCGGGTGCCCAGAACCGCCACCGCCCCGGCGTCCACGGCCGCGGCGGCGTAGTCGTGCCCGTCCACCTTCTCCCCGTCGAAGGCGACGAAGAGACCACCGGGGGTGACCATGCGCGAGTCGAACTCCACGCCTGCGGTGACCTGCGCGGCGGGGTCGGCGGCGGCCAGCCGTCCGTCGACCGCCGAGGCCACCTCGGCCAGGCTGAGCGTGATCACTGCTGGCTCTCCAGATCCCCGAAGCCGGCCCGCAGGGCGTCGGCGAGTTCGGTCCGGTCGTCGAACGGGTACACCTCGCCGACGACCTCCTGGCCGCGTTCGTGGCCCTTGCCCAGCACCGCCACCACGTCGCCCGGCGACGCCAGCCGGACCGCCTCGTCGATCGCCGCGCGGCGGCCCGCGACCTCGACGATCCGCGCCGGCGCCCCGGCCCGGTCGGTGCCGGCGAGCACCTCGGCCCGGATCGCCGACGGATCCTCGGTGCGCGGGTTGTCGTCGGTCACCACCACCACGTCGGCTCCCTGCGCCGCCGCGGCACCCATCATCGGCCGCTTGCCCCGATCCCGGTCGCCCCCCGCGCCGATCACGCAGATCAGCCGGCCGGCGCTGAGTTGGCGCAGCGCGGCCAGGGCGGCCACGATCGCGTCCGTCTTGTGCGCGTAGTCGACCACCCCCCGCACACCGCCGGCCACGCCCACCGACTCCAGCCGGCCGGGGACGCCGCCGCAGGCGGCCACCCCGGCGGCGGTCGCCGGGTCCACTCCGGCGGCGACCAGGGCGGCGATGGCCAGCAGGGCGTTGGACACGTTGTGCCGGCCGGGCAGCGCCACCCCGGCGGGCAACTCCAGCCCGCCCGGTCCGTGCGCGACGAACCGCTGGGCGTACCCCGCGCCGCCGACCTGGTCCGCCCACCAGGTCGCGGCCGGGTCGCCGGCCGCGGAGAAGCTGACCGTGGCCGGCTTGACCAGCGCCTTCAACGCCGGGTCGTCGTGGTTGAGCACCTCGACGGCGCAGCGGCCGTCGAACAGCCGCGCCTTGGCCGCGAAGTAGTCCGCCGAGTCGGCGTGGAAGTCGAGGTGGTCGGAGCCGAAGTTGGTCCAGCCGCCGACGGTGAACCGCACCCCGCCGACCCGGCCCATCGCCAGGGCGTGGCTGGAGACCTCCATGACCACCGCGGTCACGCCCCGCTCGCCGGCGGCGGCCAGCATCGCGTGCAGGTCGGTGGCCTCGGGCGTGGTACGCACGCTGTCCACCACCACGTCACCGAGCCGCGTCTCCACGGTCCCGATCAGGCCGGTGGTGTGCCCGGCGGCGCGCAGCCCGGACTCGACGAGGTACGCCGTGGAGGTCTTGCCGGCGGTGCCGGTCACCCCGATCACGATGAGCTGCTCGGTCGGGTCGCCGTAGACGGCGGAGGCGAGGGTGCCGAGCACCGCACGCGGATCGGTCACCACCAGGGCGGGCAGCCCGCTCGCGGCGGCCAGTTCGGCTCCGGCCGGGTCGGTCAGCACGGCGACCGCGCCGGCCGCCGCCGCGCCGGCCGCGAACTCGGCGCCGTGCCGGCGGGCGCCCGGCAGGGCCGCGTACAGGTCGCCGGGGTGAACCTCCTGGCTGGCGTGGGTCACCCCGGTCACCATCGGGTCGGTTCCGCCGGTGGGCGCCACGGCGAGCCGGGCGGCCAGGCCACCGAGCCGGATTCCGGGCACCGAACGGGGACGAGGATTGCCGCGCACGGCGTCAGACCCTACCCGGTCCCCCGCTCCCGGCCGCACGGCGCGCCTGAATCTCCGTCCCATCGCGTCGAACCGCAGGCAGCGGCTACGGAAACACGGTGAACGTCGGCGCCGGCTCGCCCGGGGGAGGCACCCGGAAGTGGCGCAACGTGAAGGTCATCATGTCCCGGAAGGCCGGTGCCGAGATCTGGCCACCGCCACCGCTCGGGCTGTGCACGAAGACCGCGATCACGTACCGCGGGTCCTCCGCCGGCGCCATCCCGATGAACGACGCGACCTCGCCGGGCTGCTTCTTGCCCTCGACCAGCCGCCAGCCGGTGCCGGTCTTGCCGGCGACCCGGTAGCCGGGCACCGCCGCCGCCAGCCCGGTGGCGTCGTCCACGGTGGTGACCGCCTCCAGGAGCGTACGCAGCGCGGCGGCGTTGTCCGGGCTGAGCACCTGCCGGGTCACCGGCTCCGCCGCCGGGGTCCGCTTCCCGTCCGGGGCGATCGTCTCGCTGACCAGGTGCGGCTGGACGTAGGTGCCGTCGTTGGCGATGGCGGCGTACGCGGCGGCCATCTGCAACGGGGTGGCGTCCACGCTGTGCCCGATCGGCACCGACCCGTGCGACGAGTCGCTCCACTCCGCCAATGGCAGCAGCCGCCCGCTCGCCTCGCCGGGCATGCCGACCCCGGTCGACTCGCCCAGCCCGAACCGCCGCTGGTAGTCGAGCAGGCGCTCCGGGCCGAGCTTGTCGGCGATCTGGATGGTGCCGACGTTGGAGGAGTACGCCATCATCCCGGCCACGCTCATCCGCCGGCCGTTCCCGAAGTGGGTGTCGGGGAACCAGGTGTCTCCCTTGCGGATGCCGTTGGCCACCGGGAACGAGGTGTCCGGAGTGATCACCCCCTCCTGGAGCGCCGCACCGAAGGTGATCGCCTTGTGCACCGAGCCCGGGTCGACCACGAAGCTGGTGGCCGCGTCCACCCGGTCGGTCGGCTCGCTGGGGAAGGGTCTGGCCGCGTTGTACGTGGGGTGGCTGGCCTGGGCCAGCACCTCGCCGGTGCGCGCGTCCAGCACCACCGTCGCGCCGGTGCTGCCCTGCACCTGCTGCATCCGGTCGCTGAGGATGCGCTGCACCATGTACTGCAGGTCGCGGTCGATGGTGAGCACCAGCGAACTGCCCGGCTTGGCCGGGGTGGTGATGCTTAAGCCGCCCGGGATGGGCGCCCCCAGGTCGCCGAGGCCGACCTCGAAGACCCGCTGGCCGTCCTCGCCGTGCAGCAGGTCGTCGAAGCGTGCCTCCAGGCCCTCCAGCCCCACCATGTCGGGGCTGGTGAAGCCGATCAGGTTGGCGGCCAGGTCTTCGCCGGGCACCTCGCGCCGCTCGTCCCGGTGGGTGTTGATGCCCGGCAGCTTGAGCGCCATGATCTCCTTGGCGCGGTCGATGTCCACCCCTCGGGCCAGGTACTCGAACTGCGAGTCGACGCCGCTGATCCGCTTGCGGGGCCGCATCCTCTCGGCCAGTTCCGAGGCCGGGATGCCCAGCAGCGGGGAGAGCGCGTCGGCGGTCGCCGCGATGTCCTCGATCCGGGTCGGGTCGGCGTAGACGTACCGGGCCTCGACGCTGTGTGCCAGGGCGGCCTTGCCGGAGCGGTCGTAGATCGCCCCGCGCGGCGCGGGCAGCTGCACGGTCCGGGTCCGGTCGGCGAGCCCGCCGTCGGCGTACGCCGGGGTGTCGACCGCCTGGAGCACGACGAGCCGGACGCCGATGGCGACGAAGAGAGCCAGGGCCAGCACGGTGCCCAGGCGCAGCCGGCGGCCGGGGTCGGCGAGCCGGGGCGGGCGGGGCGCTTCCGCGCCGGCCGCCGCGCCGCCGGCCGGTCGCCACGGCGCGGCTCACGGGCGACCCGCCGCCGGGGCGTCACGGTCGGGGATTCGTCGCGTCCGGTGCGGTCGCTGACCGTCCGGACCACGGTGGCACCACCGACGCCGCCGTCCCGGCGGGTCGGGCCGCCCGGCCGGCCGGCGGCCCGACCCCCGTCGAGGACCTGCAGGGCGGGGCGGAACGGATCCTGCGACCGGCTGCTGCGTGGGGTGCGCCGCTGCTCGACCCGGCCCCCGGCGGCCGGCGCGGCCCCTCCCGGATGGTGCGGCCCCGCGGCGTGTACGCGCGGGCGTCGGAGATGCCTCCGACGCCCGGCTCTCCGCCCCGCTCTCCCGCCGCCCGGGGCGGCACGCCCCGCTCCCCGCCGCCACGGGACGAACCGCGCCGGGAGCCTGTGGCATCCCGGCGCGGTTCGTCTGATCTCGATGGCACGGCCTACCCCTCCGCGCCCTGCTGGCTCGCGATGGACACCGGCCCGCCGGCCGGCTGCGGCACGCCGATCACCTTGCCGTCCGGCAGCCGGATGTAGGCCAGCTCATCCGACTCGACCAGACCCAGCCGGCGGGCCTGGGCGGCGAGGTTGCCGGGCGACTCGGACTCGGCGATCTGCTTCTTCAGCTGCTGCTGCTCCACGTCGAGCTTGGCCTGCTGCTGCTGCAGTTCGTCCAGCCGGAAGGCGTTCTCGTTGATCTTCGTGTTGACCGCCAGGATGCCCAGCACTCCGCCGACCACCAGCACCACCACGAGCGCGGCGAAGGGTGCCCGGGGCACCCGAATCGGCGCCGGCGGGGCGACCCGCAGCCGCGGCGACGCCACCTGCTCGGCAGGGACCACCGCGGCCCGCTCCACCGGACGCAGCGCGGCGCTGCCCTGGGTGGGGAACTCGCGCGCCCCCGGGCGCGAGTTTCCGACGGCCGGTTCGCCCGACCCGTGGGCTGCTGCCCGTCCCCGGCCCCCGGGCCCGCTCCGCCGCGATCCGGCCCCCCGACCGCGGTGCGCGCTGCCCGACGCCGGCGATGTCCCGGCGCTTGTCAACGTTCATGTTCCCTCCCCCTCGTCGTCCGTGGTGTCCCCCGGCATCCGCCGCGGATCCGAGCCGGATCCCGCGGCCGATCCCGTCCCCGGTTGGTGCATCGCCTTGACCTGGCGGCGGTACCGTTCGCGGTCGGTACGCCCCCGCTGCCGTGCCTGCGGATCGATCCGCTCCGCGGCCCGCAGGCGCACCGAAGCGGCCCGCGGGTTCGCGGCGACCTCCACCTCCCCGGGCAGCTCCGCGCCCCGGCTGAGCAGCCGGAACGTCGGCTCCGACCCGGGCAGTTCGACCGGGAGGTCGATCGGGCCCGTGCTGCGGACCCGCTCGGCGAGCGCCTGTTTGGTGAGCCGGTCCTCCAGCGAGTGGTAGGACAGGACCACCAGGCGACCGCCGATGGAAAGCCGGTCGAGAGCGGCTGGCAGCGCTGTCTCCAGCGCTGCCAGCTCCCTGTTTACCTCGATCCGTAAAGCCTGAAACGTTCTCTTTGCCGGGTGTCCGCCGGTTCGCCGGGCCGGTGCCGGTATCGACTCCCGGACCAGCTCGGCCAGCCGTGCCGACGAGGTGATCCGGCCGCGCTCCCGCTCCCGGATGATCGCCGAGGCGATCCGCCCGGCGAACTTCTCCTCGCCGTAGACCCGCAGCACCCGGGCCAGGTCCGGATGCGGGTAGGTGTTGACCACCTCCTCGGCGGTCACCCCCCGGGTCTGGTCCATCCGCATGTCCAGCGGCGCGTCCTGCGCGTACGCGAACCCGCGGTCGGGCGCGTCGAGTTGCAACGAGGAGACGCCGAGGTCGAACAGGACCCCGTCCACGGACGGATGACCCAGCCGGTCGAGCACCTCGGGCAGTTCGTCGTAGACGGCGTGTTCCAGCTGGACGCGGTCGGCGAACCGGGCCAGCCGCACCCGGGCGTGGGCCAGGGCCTCGGTGTCCCGGTCCAGGCCCACCAGGATCGTCTCCGGATGGGCCTGCAGGACCGCCTCGGCGTGCCCGGCCAGACCCAGCGTCGCGTCGACGTGCACGGTGCGTCCATCGCCCCGGCCCAGCGCGGGGGCCAGCAGCTCGAGACACCGCTCGAGCAGCACCGGCACATGTGTGCCGCGTAGCTCCCCCATGTCGACCCCCACTGTTGACCCCGGTTTCGTACCGCGCCCTGCTGTCGGACGACGCCGTGCCGTCGTACCGCCAGATCCCCATCCGCTCTCCGCCCGCCTGCCGGGCCACGGCCCTGAAGGTCGGATCGCGCGCCTGGCACCGGGGAAGGGATGCCAGGAACTCGAAAGCGGCTGGAGATCTCGCAGTACGTCGGGCGTCGCCACGCCCTACAGACCGCCTGGCAGCACCCCTTCCTCGATGTCGGCGAAGTCGTCTTCGCTCTCGGCGAGGTAGGTCTCCCAGGCGACCCTGTCCCAGACCTCCACCCGGGTGCTCGCGCCGATGACCACCAGGTCCCGGTCGAGCCCTCCGTACGTGCGCAGATGGGCAGGGATGGTCACCCGGCCCTGCTTGTCCGGCACCTCGTCGTGCGCGCTGGCGAAGAAGACCCGGCTGTAGGCCCGGGCCGCCTTGTGCGTCATCGGCTGTGCGCGCAACTGCTCCGCGATCCGCTGGAACTCCGGCGTCGGAAATACGTAGAGGCAGCGCTCCTGCCCTTTGGTGATCACGACACCCCCCGCCAACTCGTCCCGGAACTTCGCCGGAAGGATCAGCCGGCCCTTGTCATCCAGGCGCGGAGTGTGGGTGCCGAGAAACATCGGCCCAACCCCCTCGCCCTCTAGCGGCGTTCGCGCGCCGCTGACCCCCCGGGCCGGTGGGCCCTCCCGGCCTCACCAATGCGCTCCACTCTACTCCACTTCCCTCCACCCGCAACCAGATTCGACCGCGTGGCGCACCGTGTCGAGCGGCAAAAGGGCACGTCAGCAAGGGTGGAGCGGAGTGGAGGGGCCGGGCGCCCGCCGGCCGGGGTCCACTATCCGACAAAGATCGACTGCGGCCGGCCGAGCGCCACCGTCCCGGCCGCGGTGGAGGCCGACCCGGACCGAACGTGGTCGGTGGCGATCTCCCACGTCGTCCGGTCCGGTAACCTCGCTCGCGTGACGGACGCGAAGATGCCCCTGCGGGCGAAGGTGGCCAGCTCCGTGTCACGGACCGCCGCGGCGTTGTCCCGAGCGGCAGGCCGTGGCGACGGCTCGGTGATCGGAGGATGGCTCGGCCTGAAGATCGACCCCGAACTCCTCGCCCATCTCTCTTCCGGCCGCGCCATCGCGCTGATCTCCGGCACCAACGGCAAGACCACCACCACCCGGCTGGCCGCCGCGGCCGTCGGGGTGCTCGGCCGGGTCGCCACCAACTCGTTCGGCGCCAACATGCCCACCGGGCACACCTCCGCCCTGGCCAAGGCGGGCAGCACCCCCTACGCGGTGCTGGAGGTCGACGAGCACTACCTCGCTCAGGTGATCGACGCCACCGACCCGCACGTGGTGGCGCTGCTCAACCTCTCCCGCGACCAGCTGGACCGGGCCAAGGAGGTGGCCATGATGGCGCAGCTCTGGCGCGCCGCCCTGGCCCGGCATCCGGACATCCGCGTCGTCGCCAACGCCGACGACCCGATGGTGGTCTGGGCGGCCACCCCACCAGCCGCTCACGACCAGCGGATCACGCCGCCGCACGTCACCTGGTTCTCCGCGGGGCAGCGGTGGCACGACGACTCCTGGGTCTGCCCCGAGTGCGGCTCGGCCATCCAGCGCTCCGGGGAGCAGTGGTGGTGCACGGGCTGCCCGCTGCGCCGCCCCGAGCCGCAGTGGACCGTGGACGACGAGGGCGCCGTCGACCCGACCGGCGCCTGGTACAAGGTGAAGCTCCAGCTGCCGGGCAAGGTCAACGTCGGGAACGCGGCCACCGCCCTCGCCGTCGCCGCCGAGTTCGGCGTACGCCCGTTCGACGCGGTCCCCCGCCTCGCCGACGTGACCTCGGTGGCCGGGCGCTACGCCCAGGTCGTGCGGGAGGGACGGACCGTCCGGCTGTTGCTGGCCAAGAACCCGGCCAGTTGGCTGGAGGCGTTCGACATGGCCGACGAGGCGCCGACCCTGCTCTCCATCAACTCCCGCGACCCCGACGGCCTGGACACCTCCTGGCTCTTCGACGTCGACTTCGCCCCGCTGCGCGGGCGCCAGGTGCTGATCACCGGCGACCGGGCGTACGACCTCGCCGTCCGGCTGGAGGTCAACGACGTGCCGTTCCAGTACGTACGCAGCTTCGACGACGCCGTCCGGGCGGTGCCACCGGGACGGCTGGAGGTCATCGCGAACTACACCGCGTTCCAGGACATCCGAGCGGAGTTGGACCGTGTCAACTGAGACCCTGCGCATCGTCTGGATCTATCCCGACCTGCTGTCCACCTACGGCGACCGGGGCAACGCCCTGATCCTGGCCCGCCGGGCCCAGCAGCGCGGCTACCCGGTCGAGGTGTTGGAGGTCCGCTCCGACCAGCCGCTGCCCACCACCGCCGACATCTACCTCATCGGTGGCGGCGAGGACGGGCCGCAGGCACTCGGCGCGCAGCGGCTGATCGCCGACGGCGGCCTGCACCGGGCGGTGGCCCAGGGCTCGGTGGTGTTCGGCGTCTGCGCCGGCTACCAACTGCTGGGCGGCTCGTTCTTTGCCAAGGGCAGCCAGTACCCGGGCCTGGAACTGCTCGACCTCTCCTCGGACCGGGGCCCCAGCCGGGCCGTCGGCGAGCTGGCCGGCGACATCGACGCCCGGCTCGGCCTGCCACCGCTGACCGGCTTCGAGAACCACGGCGGCCGGACCCGCCTCGGCCCCGAGGTCTCCCCACTTGCCCGGGTCACCGCCGGCGTCGGCAACGACGGCGCCACCGAGGGGCGTGGCGGGGCAAGCTGCTCGGCACCTACTCGCACGGCCCCGCGCTGGCCCGCAACCCGGCCCTGGCCGACCTGCTGCTGCGCTGGGCCACCGGCGCGCAACAGCTGCCGCCGCTCGACGACACCTGGGCCGACCGGCTGCGGGCCGAACGCCGGACCGCGGTGGCCACCACCCGGGCATGATCCCGGCCCGGTGGCGTCTGCCGCGCCGCCAGGGGCCGCCGGGCGGCCCGCCCTGGTGGCCGATCGCGTTCACGTCGCCGGTCGTCCGGTTCGCCCTGCTGCTGCTCCTGCTCGCCGCGTTCGGCGTGACGCTGCTGCTGGTGCCGCGGCCCGACCCGACGGCGCTGCCGCAGTTCGGCGACCGACTGGGTGGTCTCGCCCCGGTCGCCGGCGTCCTCGGCGGGGCACTGCTGCTGGTGGCGCTGGTCCCCCGCACGTTCATCACACTCGCCGCCGGAGCGGTCTTCGGCGCCCTGGAGGGGGCCGCGTACGCGCTCGGCGCAGCGCTGCTGGCCGCCGCGATCGGTTTCGCCGTGGGCCGGGTGCTGGGCCGGGAGTTCGTCGCCGAACGCATCCGGGGCCGGCTGGCCCGCCTCGACCGCTGGTTCACCCGGCAGAGCGTGCTCGGCGTGGTCACCGTACGGCTGCTGCCGATCTCCGGCTTCGGCCTGGTCAGCTACGGCTACGGCACCACCGGCGCGCGGGTGCTGCCGTTCCTCACCGGCAGCGTGATCGCCTCCGCGCCGACCGCGTTCGGCTACGCGGCGGTCGGCGCCGCCGTCACCTCCCCGGCGAGGTCAACTGGTTCGCCGCCGCCCCGGCGGCGCTGGGCTTCGTCGCCGGCGCCGTGCTGCTCGCCCGCTGGTGGCGCGCCGAACGCCGCCGCCCCCGCTGACCACACCCACCTCCGCTGAGCACCCCGCCGGCCGCGTGGAAGTCGGTCAGGGGGTGGGGCTTGCTGAACAGTCGGGCCACGTGGGCCTTCGCGGTGGCCACACTGATCACGAGCGCGCTGCTCCGGCACGCCATGCCGGTGCCGGCCTGGCAGCGGCTGATCGAGCCGGGCGCTCCCCCACCCCTCTCCCCTCCCGCCCTGTTGATCATGAGGTTGGCGGCAGTGGTTGATCTTCAAACCGCCGCCGACCTCATGATCACCGAGGATGGTTGGGCGGCTACAGGACCACGGAGACCATGCGGCCGGGGATGACGATGACCTTGCGGGGTTCCTTGCCGGCCAGTGGGGCGGCCACCGCCACCAGGGCCGCTGCCCGCACGTCGTCCTCGCCTGCGTCGGCGGGAACCTCGATGCGGCCGCGGACCTTGCCGTTGACCTGCACCGGGTAGGTCACCGTCTCGGCGACCAGCAGGGCCGGGTCGGCCACCGGAAAGTCCGCGTACGTCAGCGAGGTCGAGTGGCCCAGCCGCCGCCACAGTTCCTCCGCGATGTGCGGGGCGAACGGCGCCACCATCAGCACCAGCGGTTCGGCCACCTCGCGCGGGGTGCCGGCCAGCCGGGTCACCGCGTTGGTCAGCTCGATCAGCTTGGCGATCGCCGTGTTGAACCGGATCTGCTCCATGTCGCCCCGGACGCCGTCGATGACCCGGTGCAGCAGCCGCCGGGTCTGCTCGTCGGCCGGGTCGTCGGTGACCCGCGACTGCCCGGTCTGCTCGTCGACGACGGCCCGCCAGACCCGTTGCAGGAAGCGGTACGAGCCGACGACCGCCCGGGTCTCCCACGGGCGGGACACCTCCAGCGGGCCCATCGACATCTCGTACACCCGGAACGTGTCGGCGCCGTAGGCGGCACACATGTCGTCCGGGGTGACGACGTTCTTCAGGGACTTGCCCATCTTGCCGTACTCCCGGTTCACCTGGACGTCGCCCAGGAACCAGCCGCCGTCGCGCTCGGCGACCTCCTCGGCCGGCACGTACGCGCCCCGCGCGTCGGTGTACGCGTACGCCTGGATGTAGCCCTGGTTGAACAGCTTGCGGAACGGCTCGAACGACGACACGTGGCCCAGGTCGTACAGCACCTTGTGCCAGAACCGGGCGTACAGCAGGTGCAGCACGGCGTGCTCGGCACCACCGACGTACAGGTCCACGCCACCGCAGTCACCCTCGCCGCGCGGTCCCATCCAGTACCGCTCGGTGTCCGGGTCGACGAACCGCTCGCTGTTGGTCGGGTCCAGGTAGCGCAGCTCGTACCAGCAGGAGCCGGCCCACTGCGGCATCACGTTGGTCTCCCGGGTGTAGCGCTTGGGCCCGTCACCCAGGTCCAGCTCCACCTCGACCCAGTCCCGGCGGCGCGACAGCGGCGTCTCCGGGTCGCTGGCCGCGTCCTGCGGGTCGAAGGTGCGCGGGGAGAAGTCGTCCACCTCGGGCAGCTCGACCGGCAGCATCTCCTCCGGCAGCGCGATCGCCGTGCCGTCGGCGTCGTAGACGATCGGGAACGGCTCACCCCAGTAGCGCTGCCGGCTGAACAGCCAGTCGCGCAGCCGGTAGGTCACCGCGCCCTGGCCGTTGCCGGTCGCCTCCAGCCACTCGATGATCCGCGCCTTGGCGTCGGCGACCCCCAGGCCGTCCAGGTCCAGGCCGCGCCCGGGCGCGGCGCTGTTGACCGCCGGGCCGTCACCGGTGTACGCCCTGCCGTCGAAGCCGTCCGGCGGCTGCACGGTACGCACGATCGGCAGCTCGAAGACCTCGGCGAACTCCCAGTCCCGCTCGTCCTGGGCGGGCACCGCCATGATCGCGCCGGTGCCGTAGCCGGCCAGCACGTAGTCGGCGACGAAGATCGGAATCTGCCCGCCGGTGGCCGGGTTGGTGGCGTACGCACCGGTGAAGACGCCGGTCTTCTCCTTCGTCTCGGCCTGCCGCTCGACGTCGGTCTTGGCCGCCGCCGCCTTGCGGTACGCCTCCACGGCCTCCCGCGGGCTGGCGTGCCCGCCGGTCCACGCGTCCCGGCTGCCCTCCGGCCAGGCGGCCGGCACCAGCGCGTCCACCAGTTCGTGCTCCGGGGCCAGCACCATGTAGGTGGCACCGAAGATGGTGTCCGGTCGGGTCGTGAACACCCGGACCGGTTCGCTGGTGGTGGGGAAGTCGATGTGCGCGCCGGTGGACCGGCCGATCCAGTTGCGCTGCATCAGCTTGATCGGCTCCGGCCAGTCCAGCTTGTCCAGGTCGTCCAGCAGCCGGTCGCCGTACGCGGTGATCCGCATCATCCACTGCTTCAGGTTGCGCTTGAAGACCGGGAAGTTGCCCCGCTCGGAACGGCCGTCGGCGGTGACCTCCTCGTTGGCCAGCACCGTGCCCAGCCCGGGGCACCAGTTCACCGGCGCCTGCGAGACGTACGCCAGGCGGTGGTCGTCGACGATCCGGCGGCGCTCGTCGGCCGACAGCTGCGCCCACGGCCGGCCGTCCGGGGTGCGCCGGCCACCCCCGGCGAACTCGGCGATCAGCTCGCTGATCGGACGGGCCCGCCCCGCCTGCCGGTCGTACCAGGAGTTGAAGATCTGCAGGAAGATCCACTGGGTCCAGCGGTAGAAGTCGGTGTCGATGGTGGCCACCGAACGCCGCTGGTCGTGGGCCAGCCCCAGCCGGCGCAGCTGCTCCCGGTAGCGGCCGATGTTGGCCTCGGTGGTGGTCCGCGGGTGGGTACCGGTCTGCACCGCGTACTGCTCGGCGGGCAGGCCGAACGCGTCGAAGCCCATCGCGTGCAGCACGTTGCGCCCCGCCATCCGCTGGTAGCGGGCGAAGCAGTCGGTGCCGATGTAACCCAGCGGGTGCCCGACGTGCAGACCCGCGCCGGACGGGTACGGGAACATGTCCAGCACGTACAGCTTCTCGGCACCGGCGCGCGGATGGGCCGGGTCGGCCAGCGGACCGGCCGGATTCGGCGCGTGGAAGCTTCCCGCACGTTCCCAGAAGTCCTGCCAGCGGCGTTCGATCTCGTCGGCCATCGCCGCCGTGTACCGGAACGGTGGCGTATCGCTCGTCGGGGTGGCTGCCTCGGTCATGGCCTCTCCTCGCGTCGCTCGGCGGAGTCTGTGGGTGCTGGCTGGTCTCGTGTCCGGTCCTCGCCGGCCCGCCGCGGGCCGACGGCGGGCACGAAAAAGCCCCTCACGCAGGAGGGGCCGCCGTGCTGTCGCGCGTTCAGCGCATCAGCACGGCCCGGTAAGAAGCAGGAAGACTCCGGCCATGACCGGCAGTGTACCGCCACTCCCGCCGGTGCCGCCGCCCACCATCGGTCAGCCGGCGTCCGGACCCGGCTGGTCGTGGCCGTGGCCGGTCCGGCCGCCGAGTTCGGTCGTGGCCGTCGGGCCCCCTTACCCCGCAGAACCGGCGACATGCGCTGCGTGGATGACAAATAGCTGCGTAAGCACTCAAACACCTGCGGCGGTCGGCGTTGACGACAAACATGGTTAGCCTGAGAGGCCAGTGAGAGTGCTGCGGCAGACGAGGCTCGCGCGTCGCGAACCCAACGGCGGGTCCAGGTGCTCTATTCAGAGCTGCCGTGACGGCGACGAGGAGGAGGCCCGTGACACAACAGACCTGGGACGAAGTTGGCGGTCTGCTGCCGCACGACGAGTTCCGCGCCGCCAGTGACGCGATCGTGTCCAACATCGAACAGGTCATCGAGGGCAAGACCGCCACCGTGCGGCTGGCCCTGGCCGTCCTGCTCGCCGAAGGTCACCTACTCATCGAGGACGTGCCCGGCGTCGGCAAGACCAAGCTGGCCAAGGCCCTGGCACGGTCGATCGACTGTTCGGTCCGCCGCATCCAGTTCACCCCCGACCTGCTGCCCAGCGACGTCACCGGGGTCAGCGTCTACAACCAGGAGACGCACGACTTCGAGTTCCGCCCCGGCGCCGTGTTCGCCAACCTGGTCGTCGGCGACGAGATCAACCGTGCCTCGCCGAAGACCCAGTCCGCGCTGCTGGAGTGCATGGAGGAGCGGCAGGTCACCGTCGACGGGGTGACGTACCAGCTACAGACCCCGTTCATGGTGATAGCCACCCAGAACCCGATCGAGATGGAGGGCACGTACCCGCTGCCGGAGGCGCAGCGCGACCGGTTCACCGCCCGCATCGCGATGGGATACCCGGACCCGACCGCCGAGCTGGCCATGCTCGACGGTCACGGCGCGCACGACCCGCTGTCCGCGCTGCGGCCGGTCTCCGACGCCGAAACGGTGCGCCGGCTGATCGGCCACGTCCGGCAGGTGCACGTCGCCGACGCGGTCAAGCAGTACGCGGTCGACCTGGTCACCGCCACCCGCGAGTCGCCCGACCTCCGCCTGGGCGCGTCCCCCCGGTGCACCCTGCAGCTGCTGCGCACCGCCCGTGCGGTGGCCGCCCTCGACGGGCGCGACTACGTCCTCCCCGACGATTTGCAGGTGCTCGCCGTGCCGGTGCTGGCGCACCGGATCATCCCGACCGCCGACGCCCAGCTCGCCCGGCGTACCACCGACGCGATCGTCGCGGACGTGGTGCACCGGCTGCCGCTGCCGCACGACCGCAAGCGCTCGCCGTACGACACCCGGCCACCGGGCGGCAACGGCCGGGCCCCGTTCGAGCCTCGGAGGCCGTGACGTGCGTGACGGGCTGCGCGGGCTGACCACCCGGGGCCGTTCCTTCCTGGCCGCCGCGGTCGCGGCGGCCGTCTCCGCCGGCATCCTCGGCGAGAAGGACCTGCTGCGGGTGGCCGTCCTGCTGGCCGTCCTGCCGCTGCTCGCCGCGCTCTACGTCGGTCGCAGCCGTTACAAGCTCGCCTGCCACCGGTCGCTGGAGCCGCACCGGGTGCCGGTCGGGGCCAGCGCCCGGGTGGTGCTGCGGTTGCAGAACATGTCCCGCCTGCCCACCGGCACCCTGCTGCTGGAGGACCGCCTCCCGTACGCGCTGGGCAGCCGGCCCCGGGTGGTGCTGGAACGGCTCGGCGCGCACCAGGCCAGCTCGGTGGCGTACACGGTGCGCGCCGACGTGCGCGGCCGGTACGAGGTCGGGCCGCTTGTGGTCCGGATGACCGACCCGTTCGGCCTCTGCGAACTCAGCCGCGCCTTCCCCGGCACCGACCGCCTCACCGTCGTCCCGCAGGTGGTCCCGCTGCCGTCGGTGCGGCTGCCCGGTGCGTACGCCGGCAGCGGCGACAGCCGGGCCCGTTCGGTGGCGGTGCACGGCGAGGACGACGCGGCCACCCGCGAGTACCGGCGCGGCGACGACCTGCGCCGGGTGCACTGGAAGTCGACCGCCCGCACCGGGGAGCTGATGGTGCGGCGGGAGGAACAGCCCTGGGAGAGCCGGGCCACCGTGCTGCTGGACACCCGCGCGTACGGCCACCAGGGCGACGGTCCGACGGCCAGCTTCGAGTGGGCGGTCTCGGCCGCCGCGAGCATCGCGGTGCACCTGCGGCAGGCCGGCTACAAGCTGCGGCTGGTCACCGGCGCGGGCGCGGACGTCGACGCGGGCGAGACCGCCGGCGACGGGCTGCTGCTCGACCAGCTCGCGGAGGTCCGGCTGGACCAGCGGGTCGAGATCACGACACTGGTGCAGCACGTCCGGCAGCGGGCCGACGGCGGCCTGATCATCGGCCTGTTCGGGTCGTTGAGCACCGCCGAGGCGGAGCTGCTGGCCGGGCTGCGGGCCAACGGCGCCACCTGCGTGTCCTTCCTGCTGGACAGCTCCGCCTGGCTCAACCTGCCGGCGCCCGCCCGGGCCGAGGCCGACCAGGCACACGACACCGCCGCGCTGGCCCTGCTGCAGTCCGGCTGGCGGGTGGTCGGTGTCGACCACGGCGGCCGGCTGCCGGCGCTCTGGCCGCAGGCCGGCCGGGGTTCTCAGGGTTTCGCCCTGCGGGCGGCGATGGCCGAGACGGTGGCCGGCGGCGGCCGATGAACGGAAGGTCCCCCTCATGATCGCCCACCGCAACCTGGGCCTGGTCGCCGCCGCCGCGACGCTGCTCGCGGCGGCGCCGCTGTCGGCCATCTTCGATCGCTGGACCTGGTTGGTCCAGGCAGTCATCGCGGTCGCCGCGGTGGCCGCGGCGGCGGCGCTGGCCCGGCTCGGCCGGACCCCGCTGTCGCTCCAGATCCTGGCCATGGTGGGCGGCCTCACGCTCGCCCTGACCTGGCTGTTTCCCAGCGGTGAGGAACTGCTGGCGGTGCTGCCCACCCCCGCCACCTTCGGGCATTTCGCCGAGTTGTTGAGCAACTCGGTCGGCGACATGCGCTCGCACGGCGTGAAGGTCCCCGACACCGATCCGCTGCTGTTCATCACGGTGCTCGGGGTCGGCGGGGTGGCGGTGCTGGTGGACGTGCTCTGCGTCGGCCTGCGTCGGCCCGCCCTGGCCGGCCTGCCGATGCTGGCCATCTACTCGGTGCCGGTGGCGGTCTACGTGGACAGCGTCCCGCCGGTGCCGTTCGCGATCGGTGCCGCCGGCTTCCTCTGGCTGCTGGTCACCGACAACGTGGACCGGGTCCGCCGCTTCGGTCGGCGGTTCACCGGCGATGG
Source organism: Micromonospora tarapacensis (assembly GCF_019697375.1). Lineage (NCBI taxonomy): Bacteria > Bacillati > Actinomycetota > Actinomycetes > Micromonosporales > Micromonosporaceae > Micromonospora > Micromonospora tarapacensis. Next base: position 126,218 of record NZ_JAHCDI010000001.1, read on the forward strand.
CCGGGACGTCGACGTCTGGGAAGCCTCCCGCTGGCCGCCGCCGGCCGGCGGCTGGCCGTGCTGGGTCTCGCGCTGGCCGTGCTGGTGCCGCTGGCCGTGCCGGGGATGACCGCGGGGCTGCTGACCGGCCTGAACTCCGGCGTCGGCTCCGGCATCGGTCCGGGGCTGGGGGGCTCCCCGGGCCGGGTCGACCTGTTCGCCGCGCTCAGCGGGCAGCTCAACCAGTCCCAGGTGACCGACCTGGTGAAGGTCAGCACCACCGAGGAGGATCCGTTCTACCTGCGCTTCGGCGTCGCCGACGAACTGCGCAACGACGGCTTCCGGGTCCGCGGTCCCAACGGCCGGCGGGTCGGCGGCGACCTGCCCGATCCTTCCGGGCGGTCGCAACCGGGCGTCGAGCGGACCCGGCACCGGGCCACCGTGGAGGTCAGCCGGGATCTGGTCATGCCGCTGCTGCCGGTCTACGCCGAGCCGGTCAGTTTTGCCGAACTGGGCAACAACTGGTATTACGACCCGAACCTGCAGGTCGTCTTCTCCAACCGGGAGAACTCCCGGGGCAAGCAGTACGCGTTCGACTACGTACGCACCACGTACACTCCGCAGGCCCTGCGCCGGGCGCAGCCGCTGCCGGCGGATCTGCCCCTGCGCCGGCAGCAGACCGTGACCCCGGACGTGCCCGAGGTACGGGCCCTGGTGGCGGAGCTGATCCAGGGCGAACGCACCGAGTACGACAAGGTGCGCGCCATCTACGACTACTTCTCCGAGGACAACGGTTTCAGCTACCGGCTCAGCACCGAGCAGGGCACCAGCGGCCAGGAGATCCTCGACTTCCTGGAGAACAAGGTCGGCTACTGCCAGCAGTACGCGGCGGCGCTGGCCTGGATGGTCCGCGATGCCGGCATCCCGGCCCGGGTCGCCTTCGGGTTCACCAACGGCAGCGGGCGCAGCGATGACAGCTACACGCTTACCAACCGGAACCTGCACGCCTGGACGGAGGTCTACTTCGACCAGATCGGCTGGGTGCCCTTCGACGCCACTCCGGCCTACGGCGTGCCGGGTTCGACGCGGTCGGCGTGGGCGCCGGACACCGACGCCCCCGAGGAGAACTCACCGCAGACCGGCGCGGCGGGCACGCCCGACCAGGCCGACCCGTCGGCGGGGCCGGACGGGGGACCGGACCAGTTCGAGGAGGGCACCGATCCGGGCGCGGCCGCCGGTTCCGACAATCCGAACCAGCCGGTGTCACGCTGGCCGTGGCTGATCGTGGCCGGCGTACTGCTGCTGGTCCTGCTCGCCGTGCCCGCGTTGCGCCGGCTCGCCCTGCGTCGCCGCCGGGAACGGCCGGCACCGGCGATCCGGACGGTGGACGTTCCGGACGCGAGCCGGCCCACGACGGGCGGTCCGCTCGTGGTGGTCGGCGCCGATCCGGACCGGGCGCGGGCCGACGCGCACGCCGCCTGGGACGAGCTGATCGACACGCTGGTCGACTACCGGGTCCGGGTCGACCGGACGGAAACTCCCCGGGCGACCGCCGACCGGCTGGCCCGGGAGGCGATCACCGCCGACACCGAGGCCACCTCGGCGGTCCGCCTGCTCGGCCGGGCGGAGGAGCGGGCCCGCTACGCCCGCGATCCGTTGACCGGTGAGCCCCTGCCGGCGGCCCTGCGGACCGTGCGCAACGCGCTCGCCGGGCGGTCGGACCGGCGCACCCGGCTGATGGCGGCCGTGTTGCCGCCGTCGGTGCTGCACCGGTGGCGCACCGCCGCCGCGGACGCCTCTTCCGGGCTGGTCGCCTCGGGTGGGCAGCTGCGTCACCGGCTGCTGCGGTTCAGTCCGCGCCGGCTGATCGCCAGTCGCGCGGGCCGCTGAGCGGACCGGCGACCCGGGTCGGACCGGTGCCGGTGTTCAGCGTGCGTCCGGTCCGTGACTCGGGCTGTCCGACACGTTCCGGGTCAGCTGGGTCACGGATCGCAGCCGGCCGTCCGCGGCCAGGCGGCCGAACATGAAGATCTCCGTCGAGATGGGCTGGCCCCTGCGCATGACCGCGGTCAGGACGTAGCGCGCCGCCACCTGCTCGCCGTCGTTGACGACCTCCCGGACCACGGTCCGGATCTCGACCGCTCGCCGGCGTCCCGAGTGCACATGGGCGAGCAGCCGTCCCCGGTCGAGCGGCAGGCCGTCGTTGGTGAGGATGAAGTCCGGGGTGTGGTAGCGGTCGAAGACCGCCGCCGGCTCCTCGTCGCCGAAGGCGATCTCCTGTGGATAGCCGTGCAGGTAACCGGCCAGGTCGTGGCCGGGGAGGCGGGTGCTGGACGCGGTCATGAGAGCCCTTCTCGGCGGTTATCCCTTACACACACGTCCAAGATATCGCCATCCGCTAACCTGGACAACCGTGTCTGAGATGAGCGGGCCGAGGCGGCGGCGACGCGCCGACGCCGAACGCAGCAGCGCCGTCGTGCTCCGGGCCGCCATCGACCTGTTGGCCCGCCGGCCGCAGGCCAGCATGGAGGACATCGCGGCCGCCGCCGGGGTCGCCCGGCAGACCGTGTACGCGCACTACTCGTCGCGGGACCGCCTGCTGACAGCCGTGGTCGAGCACGTCATGGCCGACGTGATGGCAGTCTTCGACAGCCTGGACCTCGACCGCGGGTCCCCCGTCGACTCACTGCGACGCTGGCTGGACGCCGCGTGGCGGGTGCTGGCCCGGTACCCGATCCTGCTGACCGACGCCGTCGTCGCACCACCCGCGGACGAGTACCGGCGACACCTGCGGATCACCGGACACCTGGTCGAACTCCTCGAACGGGGTCGACGCTCGGGCGAGTTCGACAAGCGACCACCGGTCACGTGGCAGGTGTCGGCGATCGTCGGGCTGGGCCACGCGGCCGGGCAGGAGGTGGCCGCCGGCAGGATGCCGATGCAGGACGCCGGCGCGGCGTTCCGGCGCGGGGCGCTGCGGGTGTGCGTCCGCTCCGACGACTAGGCGTCGGCCCACGGCGGCGAGGAGAGCATCCCGCCCGGCGGTCGGCCACCGCCGGCACGCGGAACCCGGCGCGTGGGCGGCAGGGTCGACCGGCGCCGACGGCAACGCCGAACAGCTCGACCGGCACCGGGCCGATCGAGCGCAAATCGCCCCAGCTGTCGGGCCGGGGTGAACTGCCCCGCCTCAGGTGCGGCGGGGCATGGTCAGCGGTGCCCCTCCGGGCGCTGCCGCCACCGGTCCTCCAACCGGTCGAGTAAGCCGGGCCGTCGGCCGGCGCGACCTCGGGACCGGCGACGACTGGCCGTGCCTCCGACGACGTGCAGGTCGGGTGACTGCGCCCGACGGTGCGACTGCACCGCGAACGCGGCCGAGGCCAGCATGACAACGAATCCCGCCACTGCCAGCGGCGGCGTCTTGATCACCGCGCCGTAGACCAACAACGCCAGGCCAACGATGATCATGCCGGCAGCGACGAGCAGGCGACGCCGCGCGTGGAAGCGCGGATCGCTGGCGCGCACAGCCGAGGCGAACTTGGTGTCCTCGGCAAGCGACCGCTCGATCTGATCGAACAGCCGCTGCTCGTGCTCCGAGAGCGGCACGGCACTCCTCCCCGGTCACGTTGGTCGGCCCGGTCGGGCCGACAGACCGTGGCAGCCAACCGGCTGCTTACCCGCAAGTCTACGAGGGCCCCCGCGCGTCGGAAAGCGGGACGACCTACGGCCGGGTCGGATTTTCGCTTCGTCGCGGCCCCCGCCCGGTGAGAAGACTAGCCGGTCCTATGACGGACCGCCCGAAACGGGCAGCCGCCGCGTCGGCGGCGACCTCCGCCTCCCGCCAGCCCCGCTCCGGCTCGCCCAGGGCGAGTTGCCGCGGCGTCTCGTCGGCCACCGTCAACCCCTCCGCCCGGACACCGACCAGTCGGATCCGCTCACCCGGGTCCAGAGCCGTGTAAAGCGCCCACGCCGTGTCGAACAACTCCCGGGCCACGTCCGTCGGCACGTCGTGGGTGCGGGCGCGGGTCACCGTGCGGAAGTCGGCGGTGCGTACCTTGAGCGACACGGTCCGCCCCACCTGCCCGGCGCCGCGCAACCGGGCACCGACCTTCTCGGCCAGGGCGAGCAGCGTTCGCCGGATCTCGGTCGGGTCGTCGACGTCCACGTCGAAGGTGACCTCGGCGCCGATGGACTTCTCCACCTGGCCCGGGCTGACCCGGCGCGGGTCGCGCCCCCACGCCAACTCGTGCAGGTGCGCCGCGGCCGCCTCGCCGAGCGCGCCGCGCAGCATGCCGACCGGCGCCCGCGCGAGGTCACCGACGGTACGCAGGCCGAGCCGGATCAACGCCTGCTCGGCACGCTCCCCCACCCCCCACAGCGCGGCGACCGGCAGCGGATGGAGAAAGTCGAGCACCTGGTCGGCCGGGACGACGAGCAGGCCGTCGGGCTTCGCCCGGGTCGACCCGAGCTTGGCCACGAACTTGCTCGGCGCCACCCCCACCGAACAGGTCAGCCCCTGCTCCGCGACGACCCGCTCCCGGATGCCGCGGGCGATCGCCGCGGGTGGGCCGAACAGCCGTCGGGCACCGGCGACGTCGAGGAACGCCTCGTCCAGGGAGAGCGGCTCGACCAGGGGTGTGACGTCCCGGAAGATCTGCATGACCGCCCGCGAGGCGGCCGTGTAACGGGCGAAGTCGGGGGCGAGGAAGACCGCGTGCGGGCAGAGGGCGCGGGCCCGCATCGTGGGCATGGCGCTGCGTACGCCGTACCGTCGGGCCTCGTAGCTGGCCGAGCTGACCACGCCGCGCGGACCGACGCCGCCGACCACCACGGCCCGGCCCCGCAACTCGGGCCGGTGCCGCACCTCGACCGAGGCGTAGAAGGCGTCCATGTCGACGTGCAGGATGGGGCAGTCGGCGTCGTCGGCGCCGGGCCCGAACCGGGGATCGCCGCCCCGGGGTAATGACTGGCTGCGGCCCACCCGCGCAGGTTAACCCCCGGCTGTGACACTCCGGCCGATCAGCCCCGCACCACCAGCAGAGGGACCGTCATCTCCGTCGCCGTGTCCGCGCCGTGGAAGCCCACCAGCCGGGACACCGTCGGAGGCTCGGACCGGCTGGCCAGCACGGCGTACGTGTCGTTGCAGACCACCACGACGTCGCCGATCCGCTCCCGGTGTTCCTCCGGCACCGGCCCGAACCAGCCGGTGGCCACCGCCTCCTCGCGCGACAGCACCCGGGCGGCGGCGCCGAGCACACCCGACCAGGCGGCCGTCACGTCGGCGGCGGCGCCCGGCGCGACGTGCAGATAGCGCACCCGGGGCTCACCCGCGACCACCCGCACCCCGTCGGTGAGCCGGGGGTCGGTGTCCAGGTCGAACCGGTGCCCGGCGGGCACGTTCAACTGCCCGTGGTCGGCGGTGACCAGCAACGCCGCGTCCGGTGGCAGCCCGTCCACCAGCCGGGCCAGCAGCGCGTCCACCTCGGTCACGGCCACCCGCCAGGGCAGCGAGTCGACGCCGCTGAGGTGACCGTGGCGATCGACGTCCGGGTGGTATCCGGAGACCAGGGTCGGGCCGGACCCGGCGGTCAGCGCGGCCAGCATGGTGGCGGCCACCGCGTCGACACCGGCGGCGCCCCGGTAGTCGCCGCCCCGGTTGGCGGCCAGGGTCAGGCCGGTGCCGCCGAACTCCGGCCGGCTCACCGCCGTCACCGCGACACCCGCGGCGCGGGCCCGCTCCAACTGGGTCGGGACCGGCTGCCAGCGCAGCGGATGCGGATCGTCGGCCGCCCACTCGATGTGGTTGAGCACCCGGTCGGTGCCCGGGATCCGCAGGGTGAACCCGAGCACCCCGTGCGTGCCCGGTGCCGTGCCGGTGCCCAGCGTGACCAGGCTGGTCGGGGTCGTGGAGGGAAATCCGCAGGTGAGCGGTCGGCCCGCCGCGGCGGTCAGGCCGGTCAGGGTCGGCGCGTACGGCGCGGCGGTCGGGATCTGGTACCAGCCGAGGCCGTCGACCAGCAGCACCGCGATCCGGCGCACCCCCGGCAGCTCGGCGAAGAGCCCGAGCCGGTCCACGGCGCCGGGCACGCCGAGCACGGCGAGGCTGCTGGGCAGCACGCCGGCGAGGTTGCCGCCGCCGTAGCCCGGCGTGACGACCTCCAGCGGTCGGGCCCGGCCGGTCGGACCGGGCCGCCCCGGTGGCGCCGGTGCCGGGCCGGTCATGCCGGGCGGCGGGCGAAGAGGTGCAATTGGGCGGCGACGTCCCGCCACGGTGGTCGCGCGGCCAGCGTCCGCTCCAGGTCGACCAGGGCCCGCGGCTGGCCGTCCGCCACGGCCGCGGGCAGCAGATCGGCCAGCACCCGTACGCCGTGGATCTCCTCGACCGTCAGCCCGGCGGCGGCCAGCAGCGCGGCGGCGCCGTCGGCGTCGAAGCGGCGGCGCAACGTGTCCCGGGAGCCGGTGCTGCCCTCGGGGTCGGCGGCCAGCGCCGTGGCCGCGTCGAGATGGCCGTTGATCGCCCGGCCGAGCACCGCCGCGGCCCGCCCGGCGACCAGTACGCTCGCCGCGCCGCCCGGGCGCAGTGCACCGGCCAGCGCGGACACCACCGGCACCGGGTCGTCGACGACCTCCAGCACGGCGTGGCAGAGCACCAGGTCGACACTGGCCGGCTCGACCAGCCCGGCGAGCGCGTCCCCGTCGCCCTGCACGGCACGTACCCGCTCGGCCACCCCGGCCTCGGCGGCCCGGCGGCTGAGCGCGGCGAGCGCGTCGGGGCTGGCGTCGACCACGGTGACCCGGTGCCCGACCAGAGCCAGCGGCACGGCGAAGCCGCCGGTGCCGCCACCCACGTCCAGCACGGTCAGCTCGGCGTCGGGCCGGCGGTCCAGCTCGGCGCGCAGCACCGACCAGACCACGGCGGTACGGGGGGTGAGCGGCGGCCCGACCGGGCCGGGGGTCTGTTCCACCCGGTCGAGCCTAGTCAGGCTGGGACAGACCGCCAGGGGGGCGGCCCGGCCGTGACGGCCCGCCGGTCAGCGGAAGTCGCGGGAGGCGGGGCTGACCGGCGGCTCGATCGCCTCCAGCCGGTCGGCGACCAGGTTGACCACCCCCTCGTGCCGCTGCAACCGCCCCCGCACCACCAGGGCCGCGCTGGTGCGGGCCACCCGCCGGTGCCGCTGCCAGAGCCCCGGCGAGCAGGTGACGTTGAGCATGCCGGTCTCGTCCTCCAGGTTGAGGAAGGTGACCCCGCCCGCGGTCGCCGGCCGCTGCCGATGGGTGACGATCCCGCCGACCCGGATCCGCCGGCCCGGCTGCACCCGCCCCAACCGGTCGATCGGCACCGCGCCCAGCGCGTCCAGCTGGGCACGGATGAACCGGGCCGGATGGCTCTCCGGCGACAGTCCGGTGGCCCACACGTCGGCGACCAGCCGGTCCACCGCCTCCATCCCGGGCAGGGTCGGCGCCGTCGTGCCGATCACCGTGCCGGGCAGCCGGCCCGGCCGGTCCTGCGCCGCCGCGCCGGCCACCCAGAGCGCCTGCCGCCGGGTCAGCCCGAAACAGGCGAAGGCGTCGGCGGTGGCCAGCGCCTCCAGCTGCGCGGCGGTCAGACCCACCCGCCGGGCCAGATCCGGCAGATCGCGGTACGGACCGCCCGCCGCCCGCTCGGCCTCGATCCGCTCGGCCACCGGATCGCCGAGGGTACGCACGCTGGACAGCCCGAGCCGCACGGCCGGCCCGCCCAGCCCCAGGCGTGCGGCGGCTCCCCCGGCTGGCTGCCCCAGCGGCTCTGCGGGGTGGATTCCAGCACCGGCTTCGCGCCGCTGGCGTTGACGTCCGGACGGCGTACCTCCACACCGTGCCGGCGGGCGTCGTCGACCAGGGTCTGCGGCGAGTAGAAGCCCATCGGTTGGGCGCTCAGCAGCGCGGCCAGGAACGGGCCCGGGTGGTAGCGCTTGAGCCAGGAACTGGCGTAGACCAGGTAGGCGAAGCTCATCGCGTGGCTCTCCGGAAAGCCGTAGCTGGCGAACGCGGTGAGCTTGCGGTAGACGTCGTCGGCCAGCTCGCCGGTGATGCCCCGTTCCGCCATGCCCTGGTAGAGCCGGTCGGCGATCCGCTCCATCCGCCGCACCGACCGCTTGGCGCCCATCGCCCGGCGCAGCTGGTCGGCCTCGGCCGCGTCGAAGCCGGCCAGGTCGATGGCGAGCTGCATCAGCTGCTCCTGGAACAGCGGCACACCGAGGGTCTTCTCCAGTGCGTTGCGCATCAGCGGATGCGGGTAGGTCACCGGCTCCTGCCCGTTCTTGCGCCGGATGTACGGGTGCACCGAGCCGCCCTGGATCGGGCCGGGCCGGATCAGCGCCACCTCGACCACCAGGTCGTAGAACTCGCGGGGCCGCAGCCGGGGCAGGGTGGCCATCTGGGCCCGGCTCTCCACCTGGAACACCCCGACCGAGTCGGCCCGGCAGAGCATGTCGTAGACCTCGGGATCGTCCAGCGTCATGCCGCCCAGGTCCAGGCTCATCCCGATCATGTCGTAGCCGTAGTGCAGCGCCGACAGCATGCCCAGGCCGAGCAGGTCGAACTTGACCAGGCCGACGGCGGCGCAGTCGTCCTTGTCCCACTGGAGCACGCTGCGCCCGGGCATCCGCCCCCACTCCACCGGGCAGACCTCGATCACCGGCCGGTCGCAGATCACCATGCCGCCGGAGTGGATGCCCAGGTGCCGGGGGAAGGTCTGGAGTTCGTTGGCGTACGCGACCACCTGCTCGGGGATCTCCGGCACGTCCACCGTGGCCACCTCGCCCCACCGGTCGATCTGCTTGCTCCACGCGTCCTGCTGGCCCGGCGGGAAACCGAACGCCTTGGCCACGTCCCGCACCGCCGACCGGGGCCGGTAGGAGATCACGTTGGCCACCTGGGCGGTGTGCTCCCGGCCGTACCGGGCGTAGACGTGCTGGATCACCTCCTCCCGGCGGTCGGACTCGATGTCCACGTCGATGTCGGGCGGGCCGTCGCGTTCGGGGGCCAGGAACCGCTCGAACAGCAGCCGGTGCCGGACCGCGTCCACGTTGGTGATCCGCAGCGCGTAGCAGACCGCCGAGTTCGCCGCCGAGCCCCGGCCCTGGCAGTAGATGCCCTCCCGCCGGCAGAAGTCGACGATGTCGTAGACCACCAGGAAGTAGCCGGGGAAGCCCAACTCCTCGATCATGTTCAGCTCGTGGTCAAGCTGCGCGTACGCCCGCGGGTGCGCCTCGGGTGGGCCGTAGCGTTCCCGCGCGCCCCGCTCGGTGAGGTGGCGCAGCCAGCTCATCTCGGAGTGCCCCGGCGGCACCGGGTACGCCGGCAGCTGCGGCGCGACGAGCTGAAGGTCGAAGGCGAGTTCCGCGCCGAACTCGGCGGCCCGGGCCACCGCACCGGGGTAGGCGGCGAACCGGGCCGCCATCTCGGCGCCGTCGCGCAGGTGGGCGGTGCCCGCGGCGGGCAGCCAGCCGTCGATCTCGTCCAGGCTGCGCCGGGCGCGTACCGCGGCCAGCGTGGTGGCCAGCCGGCGCCGCCCCGGGGTGGCGTAGTGCACGTTGTTGGTGGCCACCGTCGGCAGCCCGGCGGCGTCGGCCAGCTCGGCCAGCGCGTCGTTGCGGTCGCCGTCGACCGGGTGCCCGTGGTCGGTCAGCTCCACCGCCACCGTCTCCGCGCCGAACAGCGCGGTGAGCCGGTCCAACTCGCGGGCTGCCGCGTCGACCCCCTCGGTGAGCAGCGCGGCCGGCACGTGTCCCTTGCGACAGCCGGTGAGCACCAGCACGTGGTCACGCAGGTCGGCGGCGATCTCCTCCAACTCGCCGTAGGCCGGACGGCCCTTCTCCCCGCCCCGCAGCTGGGCGCGGGCGATGGTCGCGGCCAGCCGGGCGTACCCCTCGTGGCCGTGGGCCAGCACCAGCAGGTGGCTGCCGTGCGGGTCGGGTATCCCGTTCTGCGGGCCGGACAGGCCGAGGGACAGCTCCGCCCCGAAGATCGTCGGCAGCCCCAGCGCGCGGGCCGCCTCGGCGAAGCGCACCACGCCGTAGAGGCCGTCGTGGTCGGTGACGGCGAGCGCGGTGAGCCCCAACCGGACGGCCTCCTCGGCCAGTTCCTCCGGATGGCTGGCACCGTCGAGGAAACTGAAGTTGGTGTGCGCGTGCAGTTCGGCGTACGGCACCGCGCCGTCGGGGCGGGTCAGCTCCGGTGGGCGGTAGTGCTCCCGACGCCGGCTCCAGGCGGGCGAGTCGCCGCCGTCGGCGTCGACCGCGAGGGATCCACCACGTGCAGGTGCCGCCCGGCGGCTCCCCGCCCGCCGCGGCGTCCCCCCTTCCCACCGGGCTTCCCGGAGAGCACCCGCTCCAACTCCGACCAGGGCAACTGCGGATTGTGGAAACTCACCGGCCCACCGCCGGGATCCTGGTGACCGGCCCTCCTCCGGGCTGTCCTCCCCCGGGCCGCAACGTACCAAGATCTAGATCTGCCTCAGTCATAGCTCGCCTCCACCAGCCATCGGCCTCCCTCGACGGCGAGCAGCAGCGCGCCGCCGCCGGCCAGGCGGACCTGGAACCGGGCTCGCCGACGCGCCACCGCCGGGTCCCACCACCGCTCGTCGACCGGCCACGGGCCGGCCCAGCCGACGATCTCAGCCGACATCCCCCTGCCGATGGCAGCGATGGCCTCCGCCGCCGTACCGATGATCAGCCGAGCCGGCGGGGCGCTCACCGCCAACCGCGCGCTCACCACGACCGGCGCCCCGGTGGCGTCGAGCACGCTCGCCGCGAGCGGGACGGGCAGCACCACCGCCGGCGAGGGTGGCGGCAACCGACCCGGCCAGGGCGGTGCGGCGTGCCCCGAACCTGCCCGCCGACCGCCGGCCCGGCCCGACCGGGGCTCGGCGGCCGGACCGGCGCCGGTCGGCCACGGCCCCCACCGGGACGCTCGACGGGCTCGCCCGGCAGCGACGCGATGCCGGGACGGGACGGCAGCCGTTCGTCGCCCCAGGGCACCAGCCGCGTCTGGTCGGCCGGCGACCGCCCACCGCCGAGCACCGCGGTGACCACCGCCTCGGGGCCGAGCAGGCCCTGCACCCGGCTCAGTGCCCGGTGTGCCCGCTCGCGTTCCGCGCCGGTCTCGCCCCACAGCCCGGGTTGCAGACCGGCCTGGGCGAGCACCCCGTCGGGCACCAGCCGCAGTCGGATGATCCCGGCGGTGGGGCGGTCCGGCCGGTCGCCGCGACGGCCACCGGAGAGCCACCCGTCCAGCTGCCAGCGGACCCGGTCGGCGATCGCCGCGGCGGTGAGCAGGCCGTCGTGCCGCCAGACCCGGTGCAGCTCCTGGCCGTGCGCGGTGACCGCCTCGATGCCCAGCCGGGTGCAGGCCAACCCGTACCCGGCGAGTCGTTCGTGCAGCCGCTCGGCCAGCGTCCGGGCCGCGAACGCCGCGACGTCGACGCGGTCGATCGGCTCGTCGAGGTCGACGGTGACCGTCAGGTCGTCGGGCGGGCGCCGCACCGCGAGTGGCCGATCATCCCGCCCGGCGGCCAGCCGGTGGGCCAGCGCCCCGTCGAACCCGAACCGGGCCAGCACGTCGCCGGCGGGCAGCGCCGCGAAGTCGCCGAGCGTACGCATCCCGAGCCGACGCAGCAGGTCGGTCAGGGCGGGGCGGCCGAGGGCCTCGACGGGCTGGCCGGCCAGGAACTCCGGCGTCCCGCCGGGGGCACGATCCGCCCCTGGCGGGCGGCCAGCCCGGCGGCGAAGACCCCGGCGGCGACGCCGACCTGGCTCTCCACCGCGCAACTCTGTGCGACGTGCTCGACGATCCGCTCGGCGGCGGCCTCCTCGCCACCCAGATAGCGGCTCGGCCCCCGGGCGGCCAGTGCGCAGGCCCCCGGGCGGATCACCTCGACCCCGACCGCCACCTCCTCGACCGCGGCCACCACCGGCTCGAACGCACGGGCGTCCCGGCCGAGGTCGTGGTCGACGACGGTGAGCTGGGGGCAGCGTCCCTGCGCCTCCCGCCGCCGCAGCCCTCGGCGCACGCCCTCGGCGCGGGCCTGCTCGGAGCAGGCGATCACCCGGTTGGCGTGCAGCACCGCGACCGGGCCGGTGGCGGGCACCCCGTCGACGATCTCGGCGGCGAGAACCGGCCAGTCCGGGCACCACAGCAGCAGCGTCCGCGCCGGCTCGCCGCCCCGCCCGCTCATCACGGAACCACCACCCGCAACCGGCCGGCACCCGGCCGGCCGCCGGCGGGTCGACCGGGGACGACCCGGGTCAACTCGTCACCGGGCAACCAGACCTTGGCCTCCTTGGGGCGGGCCGCCGCGCCCCGCCCGCGGGCCGAGACGGTCACCTCGCGTCGGCGCAGCCGCCCCGCCCCACCCCGAGCCCGTCCCAGACCCCACGGACCACCTGGAGCGTCACGTCCGCGCCGTCCCACCGGCCGTACGGCACAAGCACGCAGCCGCGTTGCCGGGCCCGCGCGGCCAGCCGGTCGGCGACGGAGGCGGCGACGGTGGACGGCACCGCGGTGACCACCACGTCGAGCCCGTCGATCAGCGCGGCGACGACGGTGGGCCATTCCGGCCCGGGCCGGGGCACCAGGGCGAGCCGGTCCAGGGCGATCCCGGCCTCGGCCGCCGCCCCGGCCCCGAACGTCGGCACCCCGACCACGGCACACCAGGAGCCGGCGCGGGATGCCTCGGCGAGCAGCGCGAGGAGCAACGACGTGGTGCCGCCGCCGTGCCGGGTCTGCCCGACGCCGACCGCGATCGTGCTGCCGCGCCGCAACCCCCGGCCGGGCAGCAACCCGGTCAGCTCGGGCCGCACCGGCAGCACCCGATGCCCACCCGCCGGGTCGGGTGCGCTGGCCGGGCGTACCAGCCCGGCCAGCGCGGCGGAACCGACCACCATCCGGCCCGCCATCGGAACTACCCCCGGTCGTCTCGCCACGGCCACCGGCCCATGGATGGTGCTGTCGTGGATCAGAAGGTGATCAGAGAAGGACGTGCGTGGCGGGGCGGCGTCCGGCCACCCTGGGGTCCCGCCGGTGGTGGCCGGACGCCGCGACTCAGGCGACGAGACCGTCGATCGCCGGCTGGTGCGACAGGCCGAGCGTCAACTCCACCACCGTCACGAACTCCTCGGCGGCGCGGAGCAGGTCGTCGGCCTCCCGGGCGGTGACCACCCGGGGGATGCCGGCCTCGGCGGCGGCCCGCTTACCGGCGCCGATGGCGAAGTAGTTGGCCCACTCGTCGAGCTCGGGGGCGACGCTGGCGAGCAGGACCCAGACGCTGGTGATCCGGTGGCGCCGGGTGGGTGCGGGGCGGGCGCGGGCGGCGAGCACCGCGGCGGCGGCGCGCAGGGCCGCCAGGTGGGCGGCGGCGTACCGCAGGCCGTCGGGGTTGGTCCGGGCGGCCTCGGCAAGCCCGTGCCGGGCCACCGCGAGCAACTGGACGGGAGTGCGGTGCGGCAGCACGTGCGCGGGCACCGTCGGCGCCTGGGCCGGACTGGTCGGCATGGTCTCTCCTCCAGGTGGACCGGGCGGGCGGGCCACGCGGCGGAGTCGGATCCGTCGGCGCGGACACCCGCGGCGGGCGGTGCGGAGGAAGACGCACCAGGTGGTGGCCGGCCGGGTGCGGAGCTTCCCCACACCACACCCGGCCGGCGTACCGGCGGGTCCGTCGTCCGCCGCCCGGGGGTCGGTGGGCGGCGGACGACGGTCCTGCCTGACGGGTCCGGACTCGCGACTGCCCGGAGCCCCGGTGCGGTCCGCGGCACCGCACCTCCTGAGGGCCGGTGCCGCGAAACACCCGCCCCCGAGGGGGTTGGAACGAACGTCCGAGGCAATCGAACACTCGTTCTAACTGCTGCTGACAGTACACCCTCCCGCCGACAAAAATGCAACGCGCGCGACGCACCAACCACGGCGTCCCACCCGCTCTCGGCGATCATGCGGTTCTGGTGCCAAGAAGCTCCGTGAACGCCCCGCTTGTCAGGCACCAGAACTCCAAGATCGGCGCGCCGACCCTGGCCCGAACCGCGTGGCCGGCCGCACCGGCTGCCCGGGTACCGGGAAGAATGTGCGGTATGCAGTCACACCCCAACGTCCGGGCGGCGCGGGACGCGCTCGACGGCGCGCACGCCCGGGACGGCTCCGGCGTGCCCGCCGTCGTCCGTCTCCTGCCCGACGTGGCGTGAACGAGCCGGAAAGCGTCCCGGAGTTGGTCACCCTGCACGTGTGGCGAGTCCCCGGGAGCGCCCTGGGCCGGGCGCTGACCCGGATGGCGGTCGACCCGCGCCGGCTGCGCGCAATGCCCGGCGTACGGTTCGGCAAGCTGCTCGGCACCGGGACCGGGACCGGCTTCGGGCCGGGCGACGCCGACCTGACCCGTTGGGCGGCGCTGACGGTGTGGGACTCCCCCGCCGCGGCCACCCGGTTCGCCGACTCGACGGTGGGGCGGGCCTGGTCCGGCCTCGCCCGAGCCGGCGCCCGGCTCGACCTACGGCCGCTGACCAGCCGGGGTGCCTGGTCCGGCCGGCGGCCGTTCGGCGATCCCACCGGCGGCCGGGTCACCGGCCCGGTGCTGGCACTGACCCGGGCCCGGTTGCGCCCGGCCCGGGCGCTCACCTTCTGGCGGGCGGTCCCGCCGGTCGCCGCCGCGCTGCCCGACGCACCCGGGCTGCTGGCCCGCTTCGGCGTCGGCGAGGCACCCCTGGGCTGGCAGGGCACGGTGAGCGTGTGGCGTGATCCAACGGATCTCGTGGCGTTCGCGTACCGTCACCCGCAGCATCGGGCGGCGATCATCCGGACGGAGACCGAGCGGTGGTACGCGGAGGAACTCTTCGCGCGGTTCGAGGTGCGTGACGTGGTCGGCGACCGGACGGTGCTGGGGTGGGTCACCGACGACGGTGGCCCGGCGAAGGGTGGACGGGCATGAGGTTGGTTCGGTGGACACCGGACGATCTCCTCCGGCGGCTGGACGACGTGGTGGCCGTCTACGGCGAGGCGATGGGCTACCGCGCCGACCTGCTGGAGGCCCGTCGCGGCTACATCGCCACCCACGTACGCCGGCCCGGCTTCCGCGCCGTCGCCAGCCTGACCAGCGAGGGCCGCCTGGCCGGCTTCGGCTACGGCTATGTCGGCGGCCCCGGCCAGTGGTGGCACGACCAGGTCTGGCGGGCGCTGGACCCGGTCACCCGGCAGCGCTGGCTCACCGACTGCTTCGAGGTGGTCGAGCTGCACGTCCGGCCGCCGGCCCAGGGGCACGGCCTGGGCGCCGGGCAGCTGCGCGCCCTGCTGACCATGGCCGACGGGACGACCACGCTGCTGTCCACCCCGGAGGCCGACGAGGGCACCTCGCGGGCCTGGCGGCTGTACCGCCGGTTCGGCTTCGTCGACGTGCTGCGCGACTTCCGCTTCCCCGGCGACGAGCGCCTGTTCGGAGTGCTCGGCCGGGACCTGCCCCTGCCGGCGCCGACGCACCCGCCCGCCCGGCCGTGAACGGAAGGTCACCGGCCAGGGTCTGCTCCTGGGCGCTGCTGGCCCTGTTGGTGCTGGCGCAGATCTGCTACCCGCTGACCGGCGGGACGGCCCGGGCCCGGCTGACGGTGGCCACCGTCGTGCTCGGTTACCTGCTCTCGGTCGGTCACGCGCTGACCAGCCGCGGGCCACGGGCGGCGGCGGCGCTGGTCGCGGTGGCCACCGGCGGCGGGTTCGCCA
The DNA here is from genome assembly GCF_019697375.1 of Micromonospora tarapacensis. Classification (NCBI taxonomy): domain Bacteria; kingdom Bacillati; phylum Actinomycetota; class Actinomycetes; order Micromonosporales; family Micromonosporaceae; genus Micromonospora; species Micromonospora tarapacensis. The sequence continues at coordinate 141,929 of NZ_JAHCDI010000001.1, forward strand.
TCGAGGCGCTCGGGGTGGCCACCGGCTTCCCGTTCGGCAGCTACGACTACTCCGGCCAGCTCGGCCCGAAGCTGGCCGGGGTGCCGTTGATCATCCCCCTGGCCTGGACCTGGATGGCCTGGCCGGCCTGGCTGGTGGCGGTCCGGCTCACCGGCGGGCGACGGATCAGCGGGTTCCGCGCCGGGCCGGCGGCGCGATGGCGGTGGCCGGGGCGGATCGCGCTGGCCACGGTCGGACTGGCCGCCTGGGACCTCTTCCTCGACCCGCAGATGGTGGCCGAGGGCCACTGGGTGTGGCGGGACCCCACCCCGGCGCTGCCCGGCCTGCCCGGCATCCCGGTCAGCAACTACCTGGGCTGGTTGCTGTTCGCGGTGCTGATGACGACCGCGCTGCGCCCGCTCGCCGGGTCCGCCGTGGCCACCACCGACGCCCGCGACCATCCGATGTACGCGCTCTACCTGTGGACGTACGGCTCCAGCGTGCTGGCCCACGCGGTCTTCCTCGACCTGCCCGCCTCGGCGCTGTGGGGTGCGGCCGGCATGGCGGTGGTCGCGGTGCCGCTGGCGGTCACCCTGCTGCGGACCCGCCGGGCCGACCACCGCGACGCCGGCTCGCCGCGATCCCCGGTCGACGTCGCGGCATGACCGCCGCACTCGTCCTGCTGTGCGGTGTCGCCGCGCTGACCGCGCACACCGTGGTCAACGCCGGCCGGTGGCTGCGCCGCCCGACCGACCGGCCGGTGGCGGTCACCGAGGCGGTGACGGTGCTGCTGCCGCTGCGCGACGAGGCCACCCGGGTCACCCCGTGCCTGCGCGCCCTGCTCGCCCAGCGCGGCGTGCCCGGGCTGCGGGTCGTGGTGCTCGACGACGGCTCGGGCGACGGCACCGCCGACGTGGTCCGCGCGGTGGCCGCCGACGACCCCCGGGTCACCCTGCTCACCGGTGCCGCCCCGCCACCGGGCTGGCTGGGCAAGCCGCACGCCTGCTGGCAGCTGGCCAACCGTGCCGAGGAGTCGGCCACCGTGTTGGTCTTCGTGGACGCCGACGTGGTGCTCGGCCCGTACGCCGTGGCGGCGGCGGTCACCGAACTGCGCGCCGCCGGGGCGACGCTGCTGTCGCCGTACCCTCGGATCGTGGTGCGGACGGCGGCCGACCGGCTGGTGCAGCCGCTGTTGCAGTGGCTGTGGCTGACCTTCCTGCCGCTGCGGGCGATGGAGCGCTCGCCACGGCCGTCGCTGGCCGCGGCCGGTGGGCAGTTCCTGGCCGTGGACCGGGCCGGCTACCTGCGGGCCGGCGGGCACGCGGCGGTCGCCGACCGGGTGCTGGAGGACATCGAACTGGCCCGCGCGGTGAAGCGGTCGGGCGGCCGGATCGCCCTCGCCGACGGCTCCCGGCTGGCCAACTGCCGGATGTACGCGGACTGGCCGCAGCTGCGCGACGGCTACACCAAGTCGCTCTGGGCCTCGTTCGGGCACCCGGTCGCCGCCGCCGTGGTGCTGGCCCTGCTGCTCCTGCTCTACACCGCGCCACCACTGGTCGCCGTCGCCGCGCTGCTCGCCGGCGCACCGGCGGTGGCCGGCGTCGCCCTCCTGGCGTACCTGGTGGGGGTGGCCGGGCGGATGGTCAGCGCCCGGGCCACCGGCGGGCGGTCGTGGCCCGACGCGCTGGGCCACCCCGTTTCGGTGGCGGTCCTCGGTTGGTTGACCCTGCGGTCGTACCATCTGCGCAAGCGGCGGCGCCTGTCCTGGCGCGGCCGGCCGGTGGGCTAGGGCCCTGGAGGGCGCGGGTATGGCGCGGATCGTGGTCGTCGGCGCCGGCGTGGGTGGGCTGGCCGCCGCCGCCCGGCTGGCCGTCACCGGGCACCAGGTGACCATCCTGGAACGCGCCGAGGTGGTCGGCGGCAAGCTGGGGCGGCACACCCGGGACACCCCCGAGGGTTCGTTCCACTTCGACACCGGCCCCAGCCTGCTCACTCTGCCCGAGGTCTGCCACGAGCTGTTCGAGGCGACCGGCGCCAAGCTCGACGAGTATCTCGACCTGGTACCGCTGGACCCGATCGTGCGGCATGTCTTTCCCGGCGGCGGCCCGGTGCTCGACTCGTGCGCCGATCCGGCCGACTTCACCGCCCGGATCGGCGCGGCCCTCGGTGACCGGGCCGCCGCCGACTGGCAGCGGCTGTGGCGGCGCGCCGCCCGGGTGTGGCGGGCCTCCGAACGCGACATCCTGCGCCGCCGGATCGACTCCCCCGCGACCTGGCCCGGCTGGCCTGGCGGCTGGGCGACCTGGCCGCGATCCGGCCGGGGCAGAGCCTCCGCGGGCTGGGTCGCGCCCTGCTGTCCGACCCACGGCTGCGGATGCTGCTGGACCGCTACGCCACCTACGCCGGCGCCGACCCGCGCCACGCGCCGGCCGCACTGGTCGCGGTCCCCTACGCCGAGCTGACCTCCGGCGGCTGGTACCTGCGCGGCGGGCTCGGCACCCTCGCCGACGCGCTGCTGTCGCGCTGCCTGGACCTCGGCGTGGTCGTGCGGACCGGTGCCGCGGTCACCCGGATCGACGCCGTGGGCGGCCGGGTGCATGGGGTACGCGTCGCCGACCAGACCGCCCCGGTCCCCGCCGACGTGGTGGTGGCCAACGTCGACGCGCTCACCGTATACCGGGACCTGCTGCCCGACCCGCGCCGGCTGGCCGGGCTCACCGACCGCAGCCTGGCCGGCTTCGTGCTGCTGCTCGGCGTACGCGGCGACTCGGGGCTGGCCCACCACAACGTCTTCTTCCCGGGCGACTACGACGCCGAGTTCGACGCGGTCTTCGGCGATCCGGGGCGGGGGGTACGGGCCCGACCGGCCGCCGACCCGACGGTCTTCGTCACCGTCGCGGCCGACCCGGCCGTCCGCCCGTCCGGGCACGAGGCGTGGTTCGTGCTGGTCAACGCCGCCCGTCAGGGCACCGCGCCGGGGCGGTCGACTGGCGCCGGCCGGGGTTGGCGCAGGCGTACGCCGACCGGATCCTCGACGTGCTGGCCGACCGTGGGGCGGACGTGCGCGACCGGCTGCTGTTCCGCGACGTCCGCACCCCGGCCGACCTGGCCACGGCCACCGGCGCGCCGGGCGGCACCATCTACGGCACCGCCGGCGGCCTGCTCCGCCCGGCCAATCGGGGGCCGGCCCGCGGCCTGTGGCTGGTCGGCGGCTCCAGCCACCCGGGCGGCGGCCTGCCGATGGTGACCCTGTCCGCGCAGATCGTCGCCGACGCGATCGGCCCAGCCTGGTAGGTCAACCGGCGTCGAGCAGCGCCCGGCGGACTGCGGAGAGCAACTGCCCCAGCCCGAAGGCGGCCAGCAGCACCCAGACCGCGGTCGCCATGGTGATGGTGCCGGCCGCCAGGTCGGCTTGGACCAGCCCGGTCAGGCCGGCCAGCAGCAGCCCGGCCACGGCCACGCAGACCCGGGTGGGCCGCTCCCCCACGGTGACCGCGCCGATCTCCCGCATGCCGGCGGCGACCGCGCGGGCCCGGGCGTACTCGTGCAGCCAGGACAGCGCGCCGCCGGCCGCCACCAGCGCACCCGGCGCGCCGACCAGCCAGAACGCCACCAGCCAGGCGGCCTCGCCGAGCCGGTCGGCCAGCGAGTCGTAGACGTAGCCGAGCCGGGTGGTGCGGCCGGTGGTCACCGCCACCGCCCCGTCGACGCTGTCGGCGACCGAGGCGAGCAGCACGAACAGCGCGCCCAGGAACGGCCCGTCACCGGGCCGGACCGCGAGCAGCGGTACGCAGAGGCAGAGCAGCACCCCGACCACCGTCACCGCGGTCGGGCCGACCCGCAGCCGGCCCAGCAGGAACCCGAGGTGGTAGGAGAAGCGCAGCCAGCCGCGTACCACCGGGGTGGCGGCCCGGGGATCGAATCCGCCGTGCAGCCGGGCCCACGCCGTGGCGTACTCGTTCCAGTTCAGCTGTCTGCCCACCACGGTTCAACCGTCACGGCGGCGCTGAGGTGTCGCGCGCCGGGTGTCACGTCGCGGCGCTCACCCGCAGGTTCTGCCAGATCTCCCGGGTCGCGGTGGACCGGTTGAAGGTGATGAAGTGGATCCCGGGGACCCCCTCGTCGAGCAGCCGCCGGCACATCTCGCTGGTCTGCTCGATGCCGAGCCGGCGGACCGCCTCCGGATCGTCGGCGACCCGCTCGAACCGGGCGGCCAGCACCGGCGGGAAGGGCGCCCCGGACAGCTGCTCCGAGCGTTCGATGGTGCCGATCCGGGTCACCGGCATCACCCCGGCCAGGATCGGGGTGTCGCAGCCGGCCGCGGCCACCCGGTCGCGCAGGCGGAGGTACTCGTCGGCGTCGAAGAACATCTGGGTGATCGCGAACTCGGCCCCGGCCCGGCACTTGCGGATGAAGTGCCCGGTGTCGGTGGCGACGTCCGGCGAACGCGGGTGACGGTACGGGAAGGCGGCGACGCCGACGCTGAAGTCGCCGGAGCGGCGGACCAGGCGGACCAGATCCTCGGCGTAGTGCACGCCCTCGGGGTGCGGTATCCACTCGCCGGTGGGGTCACCGGGCGGGTCACCGCGTACCACCAGCACGTTGCGCACGCCGGCACCGGCCAGCCGGCCGATCACGTGCCGCAGCTCGGCGACGGAGTGGTTGACCGCGGTCAGGTGCGCCATCGGCAGCAGGGTGGTCTCGGTGGCGATCCGTTCGGTGACCGCGACGGTGGTGTCCCGGGTGGAGCCGCCGGCGCCGTAGGTGATCGAGACGAACGAGGGTCGCAACGGCTCCAGCTCGCGGATGGCCTGCCAGAGCTGCCGCTCGCCCTGCTCCGTCTTCGGCGGCATGAACTCGAAGGAGAAGGTCGGCTGGCAGTCGCGGACCAGCTCCCCGATCGCCGGTTGCGGATTCGGGAGGACCGAGGGAAGACCGAGCGCCACGCACCGACTCTAGCGGGCCGGGCCGGGCATCCCCACCGGCTTCCCAGCGGCAGGGACGGCGCGGCGGCCGGCGCGCGGCCGGGAAACCGTCGTACCCGCGGGGTACTCCTGTGCCAGCGCCGGTGCGGTCGAGACCGCACCGGGGGCCGCGCGGGGGTCAGCGTCCGACCGGTGGCGTACCGGCACCGTCCCTGGCGGGGCGGCCGGGGCCACCGCCGCGCCGAGCCGTCCGGAGGACCCATGTCCCCGTCCCCGCCCGACCCGCCGATGACCGGCCCGGTGGTGGCCCGGCTACGGCGTGCCCGGGGCTGGAGCCAGTCCCGGCTCGCCGCCGAACTCTGCGCCGCCGCCGGCGTGTCCACGCTGAGCCGGCACGAGATCTCGCGCTGGGAGCGCCAGGTGCGCGCGCCCGGACGCTTCTGGCGCGGCTGGCTCACCCAGGTCCTTCCGGCACCGGGCGACCCGCGGACGCACGCCGCGACCGGTGGCCGCGACCGCCCGGCCGCCCGGCGCACCCGACCGGGCACCGCCGCACCGACCGCCCGGCCCCTGAGCAGCCGGACCACGACGCGCCGGGGGCCGGGTGGGTCGGCGCGTCGCGGCCCGACCCATTAGCGTCGGGACGTGACCCACGCTGCTCCCGTTTCCCCCGTCGACCGTGCCAGCCTGCGCCAGCGGGTCGACCGGGCACTGTCGGACTTCCTCGCCGGCCGTCGCGCCTGGATGACCGGCGTCGACGACGCACTGGTGCCGGTCGCCGAGGCGATCGAGGCGTTCGTGCTGGGCGGGGGCAAGCGGCTGCGGCCGGCCTTCGCCTACTGGGGATACCGGGGCGCCGGCGGGGTGGACACCGACCCGGTGGTGACCGCCCTCGCCGCGCTGGAGTTCGTCCAGGCCAGCGCCCTGATCCACGACGACCTGATGGACCGCTCGGACACCCGCCGGGGCGAACCGGCGGTGCACCGGCGGTTCGCCGCCCGGCACCGGTCGGCCGGCTGGGGCGGCGATCCGGACGGTTTCGGTGACGCCGCGGCGATCCTGCTGGGCGATCTCTGCCTGGTCTGGTCCGACGAGCTGCTGCACTCCGCCGGGCTCGACGCCCGGGCGGTGGCCCGCGCCCGGCCGGACTTCGACGAGATGCGCACCGAGGTCACCGTCGGGCAGTACCTCGACGTGTTGACCCAGGCCACCGGCGACACCTCGGTGGAACGGGCCGGCAAGGTCGCGCGGTACAAGTCGGCGAAGTACACCGTGGAGCGACCGCTGCTGATCGGCGCGGCGCTGGCCGACGCGCCCGCCGACGTACGCATCGCCTACTCGGCGTACGGCCTGCCGCTGGGCGAGGCGTTCCAGCTGCGCGACGACGTGCTGGGGGTCTTCGGCGACCCGGCGCAGACCGGCAAGCCGGCCGGCGACGACCTGCGCGAGGGCAAGCGGACCTACCTGGTGGCGGCGGCACTGGAGGCGACCGACGAGACCGGCCGTGCGCTGCTGCTCGGCGGGCTCGGCGACGCGGAGCTGGACGCCGCCGGGGTGGCCCGGCTGCGGGAGCTGATCGTCGCCACGGGCGCGCTGGCCCGTACGGAGCAGCGCATCGTCACGCTTACCGACTCCGCGCTCGCCGCGCTGACCGCCGTCGACCTGGACACCGAGGCCCGCCAGGCCCTGGTCGACCTGGCCATCGCCGCCACCCGCCGCGCCGACTGAGCCACCCGCAGGGCGCCCGTCCGGCGTCGCGGTCCGTAGACGGCCGGCGGGTCCGCAGACGGCCGGCGGGTCAGAAGCCCAGGGCCTGGGCTCGGCGCTTGACCTCTCGGGCGTGGTCGCCGGCGAGGGCCGCGGCGGGGGTACCGCCGGACAGCGTGTCGTCGGGCTCGTAGAGCCAGCGCAGTGCGGCCTCGTCGTCGTAGCCCGCGTCGGTCAGCAGGGTGAGCACGCCGGGCAGGTGTTTGAGCACGATGCTGTTGGCCACCAGGTCGGCCGGGATCCGGCGGACGCCGTCGCGGCGTACCGCGAGCAACTCCCGGTCGCGGATCATCTGGTGGATCTTGCTGATCGGCAGGTCGAGCCGCTCGGCGACGTCCGGCAGGGTCAACCAGCCCGCCGCGGCGGCGGGGTCGGCCCCGGGCACGGCGGCCTCGGTGGGTACGGAGTCGGTCACGCGCAACACCCTGCCACGCCACCCCGGCCTCCGGCCAACGACCTCCCGACAGTGGTGCCGAGCAGGGCGAACAGTGATCATCTGCGGGCGGGCGAACCCGCCGGAGCCCACCCGGCGGTAGCATCCTGTTCAACCTTCATCCCCCGACACATAGACTGCCTGCCGATGGACACACAGGTCGCCGACACGTTGCTGGGCTCGCTGATCGACGGGCGCTACCGCATTCGCGGTCGCGTGGCCCGTGGCGGCATGGCGACCGTGTACACCGCCACGGACGAGCGGCTCGAACGCACCGTGGCCGTAAAGATCATCCACTCCACACAGAGTCCACCGGGCCAGACCGGTCCGCCCGGCTTCGTCGACCGGTTCACCGACGAGGCCAAGACCATCGCCCGGCTCACCCATCCCAACGTGGTGGCGGTCTACGACCAGGGCACCCACGCCGGGCGGCCCTACCTGGTCATGGAGTACGTCCGCGGGCGCACCCTGCGCGAGGTGCTGGCCGAGCGGCGCCGACTGAACCCGGACGAGGCGCTGGCCATCACCGAGCAGATGCTCGCCGCGATCGCCGCCGCCCACCGGGCCGGGCTGGTGCACCGGGACGTCAAGCCGGAGAACGTGCTGGTCGCCGAGGCGCCCAGCGGTGGTCCCGCCAACCTCGTCGACAGTGTGGTCAAGGTGACCGACTTCGGGCTGGCCCGGGCGGTCGAGGCGAGCACCGACCACGACAGCGGCAACCAGTTGATGGCCACCGTGGCGTACGTCGCCCCCGAACTGGTCACCGACGGCCGCGCCGACGCCCGCACCGACGTCTACTCGACCGGCATCGTGCTGTTCGAGATGCTCACCGGCCGGGTGCCGTACGACGGTGACCGGCCGATCGACATCGCCTGGCAGCACGTCGACCGCGATGTCCCGGCACCGTCGACGCTGGTGCCCGGCCTGCCGAGGGTGCTCGACGACCTGGTCGCCCGGGCCACCCGGCGCGACCCGGCGGCCCGCCCGTCCGACGCCGGCACCCTGCTGTCCACGGTGCAGGTGGCCCGGGACGGCCTCGGCGACCGGAACACCCAGACCACGACGCTCACCCCGGTCCCCGACGGCCCGGCGGTCTCCCAGCCCACGATGGTGGTGGCGACGGTCCGACCGACCGACCGGCCGACCTGGGCCCGGTTGCCGGAGGGCGCCCCGCCCACCCGTGGTCGGCGCCGGGCCGCCCCGAGCGGCGGCGACGGCCTGCGCTCCCGACTGGCGACGCTGGGTGCCCGGCTGTCCGGCGAGTGGAACGGACGCCTCGCCGTCGCCGTCGTGGTCGTGGTGCTCGGTCTGCTGGCCGCGCTCGGCGGCTGGTGGTTCGGGGTGGGCCGCTACACCACCGCCCCGCAACTGGTGAGCATGAGCAAGGCCGAGGCCCAGGCGCAGGCCGCGCAGGGTGGCTTCACCCTGCGATACGGCGAGCCGCGCCACGACGACCAGGTCCCACGCGACGGTGTGGTGGATCAGAACCCCGCCTCGGCCGGCCGGATCCTCAAGGGTGGCGTCATCACTGTGACCCTGTCCCTGGGGCCGGAGCGCTTCCCGGTGCCGGACGTGGTCGGCAAGGAGTTCGACCTGGCCGAGGCGGATCTGGCCAGCGCCCAACTGGAGGTCGTCAAGGGCGCCGCCCGCTACGACGACGGCCTGCCGGAGGGTGTGGTGGTGGCCACCAAGCCGGAGGCGGGCAAGGAGGTCAAGCCGGGCGACGAGATCACCGTCTTCCTCAGCAAGGGTCGGGCCCCGATCACGGTGCCGAACCTGGTCGGCAAGAGCCTCAACGACGCCCGGGCGCAGATCGCGCAGCTCGACCTGGTGCTGGTGGAACCGACGTACAAGCAGTCCGACAAGCCGCGCGACGAGGTGATCGGGCAGAGCCCGGCCGACGGCGGCGGTGTGGAGCGGGGTGCCCAGATCCGGCTTGAGGTCAGTGAGGGGCCACCGCTGGTGACCGTGCCCCGCGTCGTCGACCTGCCCTGCCAGCAGGCAAAGCAGGTGCTGGAGAGCCAGGGATTCCCGGTGACCGTGCAGTTCAACCCGAACGCCGTCACCCGGTTCCAGAATCCGAACGAGAACGCCCAGGTGCCCCCGGGCACCCAGATCACCATCGGGTGCTTCTGATGATGACGGACCCGGGCGCCGGGCGCCGGCCGATCGGCTCGCACACGCCCGCCTCGGGTGGGCTGGCGAAGGCGGCGCTGCCTTACCTCGACGCCACCGGCTCCGAGGTGGCGCAGGTCTACGTCGGCAACTCCCGTGGCTGGGCGACGCCGGCCGGTGATCCGACGCAGGACGCGCTGTTCCGCGACGGCTGCGCCGAGCGGGGCGTCGCGGCCTACATCCACGCGTCGTTGCTGGTGAACCTCGGTTCCCCGACCGCGTTGACGGTCGAGCGGTCGGTGGGTGCCCTCGCCCACGCGTTGCGCCGGGGCACCGCGATCGGTGCCCGCGCGGTGGTCTTCCACGCCGGCAGCGCGGTGGACGCCGGGCATGCCGAGACCGCGATGCGGCAGGTACGCGAGTCGCTGCTGCCGCTGCTGGACTCGGCCGCCGAGGCTGGCGGGCCGATGCTGCTGGTCGAGCCCAGCGCCGGCGGTGGCCGGTCGCTGGCCTGCCGGGTGGAGCAACTCGGGCCGTACCTCGACGCGGTGGACCGACATCCCTGGCTCGGCGTCTGCTTCGACACCTGCCACGCCTGGGCCGCCGGGCACGACCTGGCCGCCGAGGGCGGCATGACCGCCACGCTGGACACCCTGATCGCCACCGTCGGGGCGGACCGGCTGCGACTGGTGCACGCCAACGACTCGAAGGACCTGTGCGGCTCCACCCGCGACCGGCACGAGAACATCGGCAAGGGCACGATCGGTGAGCCCGCCTTCGCCGAGTTGATGCGCCACCCGGCCACGGCCGGCGTCCCGGTCCTGGTCGAGACCCCCACCGAACGTCACGAGGGGCACGCCGCCGACATCGCCACCCTCCGCCGCCTCGTCCCGGGCGGCTGATCAGGAGGCTCGGGTTTCCCCGGGTGACGCGAACCTCCTGATCGACGGGAGCGGGTCAGCGGCGGAGGATCCCGCTGAGGGTGACGGCGGCGTGGTCCACCGCGGCGCCGTCGACGTCCAGGTGGGTGACCAGGCGGGCGGTGCGGGGACCGAGCACGGAGATCAGTACGCCCTCGGCGCGGGCGGCGGCGGCGAGGGCGGGAGCGTCCAGCGGCGCCTTGGTCAGGTCCAGCGGCACCAGGTTGGTGCGTACGGTGCCGGCCAGCACCCCGAACCGAGCGATCGCCTCCGCCAGCCGGGCCGCCTTGGCGTGATCGGCGGCGAGCCGGTCGACATGGTGGGCCAGGGCGTAGCGCCCGGCGGCGGCCAGGATGCCGGCCTGCCGCAGCCCGCCGCCCATCCGCTTGCGGATCACGCGGGCCCGCGTGATCCGGTCGGCGGCGCCGACGACCAGTGAGCCGACCGGTGCGCCGAGTCCCTTGGACAGGCAGACCGACAGGGTGTCGAACAACGCGCCGTAGTCGGCCAGCGGCACCCCGTCGGCGACGTGGGCGTGCCAGATCCGGGCGCCGTCGCAGTGCAGCGCCACCTGCGCGGCGTCGGCGACCCGGCGCAGCTCGCGCAGCGTGTCGAAGGGGATCACCCCACCGCCACCACGGTTGTGGGTCTGTTCCACGGCGATCGCCCGGGTGGGCACCGCCCAGTAGCCGTCGGGGCGGATCATGCCGGCGACCACGTCGGGGTCGAGCTGGCCGCCCGCCGCGGACCAGGTCCGCGAGGTGACGCCGCCGTATGCGGCGGCGGCACCCATCTCGTACGTGACCACGTGCGCGTCGGCGTCACAGAGCAGCTCCGCGCCCGGCGGCACCAGCAGTTGCAGGGCGATCTGGTTGGCCATCGACCCGCTCGGGCAGAACAGCGCCGCCTCGTGCCCGAACAGCGCGGCGACCTCTGCCTCCAGGGCGTTGACCGTCGGGTCCTCGCCGTAGACGTCGTCACCGACCTCGGCGGTGGCCATCGCCTCGCGCATCCCCGCGGTGGGCCGGGTCACCGTGTCCGACCGCAGGTCGACCAGATCAGCCACGGTCATCCTTTCGACCGCCGACTGTGGGGCTCGCAAGCTCAGCCACGGAGCATCTCCGCCACCAGGAAGGCCAGCTCCAGCGACTGCTGGGTGTTCAGCCGCGGATCGCAGGCGGTCTCGTACCGGTCGGGCAGGTCGAGGTCGGCGATGTTCTGGGCGCCACCGAGGCACTCGGTGACGTCCTCGCCGGTCAGCTCGACGTGCAGGCCGCCCGGGTGGGTGTCCAGGCCGCGGTGCACCTCGAAGTAGCCCAGCACCTCGTCGACGATCCGGTCGAAGTGTCGCGTCTTGTAGCCGTTGGACGACTCGTGGGTGTTGCCGTGCATCGGGTCGCACTGCCACACCACCTTGGCACCCGCGGCGCTCACCTTGGCCACGATCGGCGGCAGCGCGTCGCGGACCTTGTGGTTGCCCATCCGGCTGATCAGCGTGAGCCGACCCGGGATGTTCTCCGGGTTCAGCTTCTCGCACAGCTCGATCGCCTCGTCCGGCGTGGTGGTCGGGCCGAGCTTGACCCCGATCGGGTTGGCGATGCGGGAGATGAAGTCGATGTGCGCGCCGTCGATCTGCCGGGTGCGCTCGCCGATCCACAGGAAGTGCCCGGACAGCCCGTACGCACGGCGCCCGGAGACCCGGGTCAGCGCCCGGTCGTACTCCAGGGCCAGGGCCTCGTGCGAGCAGTAGAGGGTGACCGTCCGCAACGCGTCGTCGTCGGTCATCCCGCAGGCGCGGATGAAGGCCAGAGCCCGGTCGATCTCCCGGGCGATCGCCTCGTACCGCTCGCCGGCCGGGGAGTTGCGCACGAAGCCCTTGTTCCAGTCGTGCACGGCGTGCAGGTCGGCCAGCCCGCCGGCGAGGTAGGCGCGGAGCATGTTCATCGCGGCGGCCGAGTTCGCGTACGCCCGGATCATCCGCTGCGGGTCGGCGACCCTCGCCTCCGGCGTGGTCTCCAGCGAGTTGATCATGTCACCCCGGTAGGCCAGCAGGCCACGGGCGTCGGTCGGCAGCGACCGGGGCTTGGTGTACTGCCCGGCGACCCGGGCGACCTTGACCACCGGCAGCGAGGCACCGTAGGTGAGCACGATCGCCATCTGCAGCAGCGTGCGGGCGTTGGCCAGCAGGTGACTCTCGGTGTTGTCGGCGAAGGTCTCGGCGCAGTCGCCGCCCTGCAACAGGAACGCCCTGCCCTCGCAGACCAGCGCGAGGCGCTGGCGCAACTGGTCGACCTCGTAGGGCGCGACGACCGACGGCACCGTGTCGAGCACCTTGCAGACCTCGGCGACCTGGGCCTGGTCCGGCCAGGGCGGGGTCTGGGCGCGCGGCAGTTCCCGCCAGCGGTCCAGGCCGAGGGCCTCGTCCTCGGCGGAGTCGACGGTCGGACGGCTGGTCTGCAGCACCGGGCTACCCACCGCCGGATGACTCAGCTGATGCCACTCATGGCGCATGACGTTCAGCGTACGGCGATCGGCCGGGTGGGCGACCGGCGAGGGGCCCGGTTCCGGCAGATGGACGACCTTGGGCGGCGGCGCAGGTCAGGGCGTCGGCGCCGGGGCCGGGCTGTTCGCGCCGGGACGTTCGTCGGAGATGCACCAGTCGAGCCCGTCGCGGGTGACCGTGAACAGCAGCCGACGGGTGGCCTTTCGGCCGCCCACGGTCACCGTGACCGAGGTGCTGACCTCCTGCCCGGCCGGGCCGGGCCGGATGTCGGTGATCTCGGTCCGGGACACCTTGAAGTGGTCGGCGAAGTCACCGTTGGGCTCGGTGGCGGCGGCGTCGAACGCCTCGTGCAGCACCGCGCAGAGCTGGCTGCGGCCGGCCGCCACGTCCTTGGCCGTCATCGCGTCGAGGTACGCCTGGACCCGCTCGCGGGAGACCAGCAGGGCCTCCTCGGCGGGCGCCCGGCCGGGCTTCTCCGCCTCGTCCTCGCCACCGACGAGCCCGCAGCCGAACAGCGCGAACGGCAGGGTCGCGAACAGCACGAAGGCGGCGGCCGGTCGCCGGTACGTGACCCGCATCGCTACCTCCCGACGGCGGACATCGACGAGACACGGTCGAGCGGCGAGTCTGTCACACCCGCCGCCCGGGTGCGGGAAGGGCCCCTGGAACAGGCCGGACGGGGAGGGGCCGGTACGGACCCCTCCCCGTCGTGTGGGTGATGCGTCGGCCGTCGGCTCAGCCGAGACCGCCCTTGATGGCGCCGATCAGCTCACCGTTGCTGGTGTCACCGGAGAGCTCCCAGAAGAACGCGCCACCGAGGCCCTGGTTCTTCGCGTAGGTCATCTTGCCGCCGATGGTCGACGGCGTGTCGTAGCTCCACCAGTTGCTGCCGCACCTGGCGTAGGCCGTACCGCCCACGGTGCCGGTGGCCGGGCAGGTGTTCTTGAGCACCTTGTAGTCCTCGATGCCCTGCTCGTAGGTGCCCGGTGCCGGCCCGGTCGCGGTGCCGCCCGGCGCGCTCTGGCTGACCCCGCTCCAACCGCGGCCGTAGAAGCCGACGCCGAGCAGCAGCTTGTTGGCCGGGATGCCCTTGCTCTTGAGTTTCTGGATGGCCGCGTCGGACCAGAAGCCCTGCTGCGGGATGCCCGGGTACGAGTAGAGCGGCGAGTGCGGGGCGGTGGGGCCCTGCGGGGCGAAGGCGCCGAAGTAGTCGTACGTCATCGGCATGATCCAGTTCAGCTGGGTGGCGGCACCGGCGTAGTCGGTGGCGTCGATCTTGCCGCCGTTGCTGCCGTCGGCGGTGATCGCGGCGGTGACCAGAGCCGACGAGCCGAACCGGGTACGCAGCGCGCCGGCCACGTTCTTGAACGCGTTCGGGCCGCTGGCGTCGCAGGTCAGGCCGCAGGCGTTCGGGTACTCCCAGTCGATGTCGATGCCGTCGAAGACGTCCGCCCAGCGCGGGTCCTCGACCAGGTTGTAGCAGCTCTGGGCGAAGGCGGTCGGGTTCTGCGCGGCCTGAGTGAAGCCGCCGGACCAGGTCCAGCCACCGAACGACCAGATCACCTTGATGTGCGGGTACATCTGCTTGAGCTTGCGCAGCTGGTTGAAGCTGCCACGCAGCGGCTGGTCCCAGGTGTCGGCGACGCCGTCGACGCTCTCCGCCGCGGTGTACGCCTTCTCGTAGTCGGCGTAGCTGTCACCGATGGTGCACCGGCCGCCGGTGGTGTTGCCGAAGGCGTACAGGATGTGGGTCAGCTTCGACGCCGAGCCGCTGGTGTGGATGTTCTTCACGTGGTAGTTACGGGCGTAGACACCCCACTGGGCGAAGTAGCCGACCACCTTCTGGGCACCCGGGTTCGGCGGGGTGGTGGTGGGCGGCGTCGTGGTCGGCGGCGTGGTGGTGGGCGGCGTCGTGGTCGGCGGCGTGGTGGTCGGCGGGGTGGTGGTCGGCGGTGGGGTGCCGCCACCGCAGGGCGCCCCGTTGATGGTGCAGTTCAACGGCGCCCGGTACCCGCCGGTGCCGATGTAGCCCCAGCTGAAGGAGGCGCCCGGAGCCAGCGGGCCGGCCCAGCTCTTCTTGACCGCCACGTAGTGGTTGCCGGTGCGGGTGACGTCGGCATCCCACGAGGTGCCGATGCTGGTGCCGGACGGCAGGTCGAACTCGATCCGCCAGGTGCTCACGCTGGCGTCCGAACCGTTGGTGATGGTGACCCGCGTCTCGTGACCGGTCCCCCAGTCCGACACCCGGGTGAACGAGGTGGTCACGCTTCCGGCGCCGAACGCCGAGGCCATCGGGACCGTGGCGACGGTCACCGCGACCACGGCGCCGACCCAGAGGGTCCGGCGAAGTGATCTCTTCATGTGGCGTCTCCAAACAGTTAGGAAACTTTCCAAAAGGATGAGCAGACGCTACTCACGCGTCACCACTTCGTCAAGATGTACATGTTTCGATCTCGTCCTGGCCAGGACCCGCGCCGGATCCGGAGCACACCCGCTCCGAGCAGCGCGACAGTGCCCGCCATCCGGGCACGCCCGGCCGAGTCGCGCGCCGGTGGGGCACAATCGGGCACATCACCCGACGCAGGCAGTGGCGCCGGGCGTCCCCGACCGCAGCCATCAGGTCGACGGCGGCATCGCCCCCCCCCACTGCCGGAGCCTCATCCAATCCCGGTCGGGATTCGTCGATTTCCGGTTCCGCCCGTTCGCCAGTGATCAGGCGTCGCCGGATCGTGTAGATATCGCGGCGATTCCGTCTCGGTCCCATGAAGGTTCCATGTAGATTCTATGAATATCCACGCCAACGAGATTCGACGGGCGCGAGACGGGCCGCCACACCGTTGCGCGGATCACACCGATAAATGATGTGCCGGCAGCGAAGAAACGGCGCTGCCGGCCTCGGCAGGCGCATGGAGTCACCGGGGCAAGAAGAACTCATCCGGACGGTCATGGCGGCAAATCATGATCATTTTAGTGCCAGTATGAGCGGTTTTGCCCGCAAATAATCCACTTCGGAGGTCTCGCCGGTGACCCGATCCCCGATACCAGAATTGGGCGTCGGCTGCCAATGCCTGGCGGTCACCGCAACGACTTACCGTCGCTGCCCCTCGCCCGACGAGGTGGCAACGAGGTTGCCGTTCACAGAAAACTCTCGGGTAGGGTCGAGGCTCGCTCACCTGGGCTGTCCTGAGTCCGGCAGGCCCACGGCAGGACAGATTGTCGACAGATACGCGCCTGCGTACGTCGCCTGAGAAAGGGCGTCGTACCGTATGTCCCTTGGAATGGAGACCGTGTCCGCACTCAGAGTGAAATCCCTATACAAGGTCTACGGGAACCGCGCCGACAAGGCGATGGAAATTCTCCAGAACAGCCCGGGCCGGGACGAGAAGCTGGCAGGGCTATCGGTCACGACCGCGGTCGTCGACGCGAACTTCGAGGTCAAGCGCGGCGAGATCTTCGTGGTCATGGGCCTGTCCGGCTCGGGGAAGTCCACCCTGATCCGGATGCTCAACGGGCTGCTGCCCCCCACGCACGGCACGGTGGAGGTCGACGGGGTCGACATCACCAAGCTCAAGCCGGCCGCGCTGCGCAAGCTGCGCCGCGAGAAGATCAGCATGGTCTTCCAGCACTTCGCGCTCCAGCCACACCGGTCGGTGTTGGACAACGCCGGCTACGCGCTGGAGGTGGCGGGCCTGCCTCGCGCCGAGCGCCGGGACAAGGCGCTGCAGGCGCTCCGGATGGTCGGCCTCGACGGCTGGGCGGACAAGCTGCCGCAGGAACTCTCCGGCGGCATGCGCCAGCGCGTCGGCCTGGCCCGCGCGCTCGCCGCCGGCACCGACATCATGCTCATGGACGAGGCGTTCTCCGCGCTCGATCCGCTGATCCGCCGCGAGGTGCAGGACCAACTGATCGAGCTACAGGCCGAACTCGGCAAGACGATCGTGTTCATCACGCACGACCTCAACGAGGCGATGCGCCTCGGCGACCGCATCGCGGTCATGCGGGCCGGCCGGATCGTCCAGATCGGCACTGCCGAGGAGATCCTCACCGACCCGTCCAACGACTACGTCGCCCAGTTCGTCGCTGATGTCGACCGGACCAGGATCCTCACCGCGTCCGCGGTCATGGAGCGACCGCTCGGCGTCGTGGACGTCGACTCCGGTCCGCGGGTGGCCGCCCGGGTGCTGCGCGAGACCCAGACGTCGGCCGTCTACGTGACCGGCCGCGACAAGCGGTACCTGGGCACCGTGACCGCCGACGCCGCCGCCCAGGCCGTCCGGGACGGACGGAAGAACCTCCAGGAGATCGTCTCGACCGACTACGTCCGCACGGTCGAGGACACGACGCCGGTGGCCGACATCTTCGCCGCCGCCGCCCAGAGCCCGGCGCCGGTCGCCGTGGTCGACACCGCCGGGCGGCTCGCCGGCGTGATTCCGCGGGTCACCCTGCTGAGCGCCCTGGGCAGCCTCAACACCGACACCGGCGAGACCACCGCCACACCCGAGCCTGCCGACGAGGCCGGCACGGCACCGGCCGACGACCCGACCCGGGCCGTCGGAGCGGCCGGCACGGCACCGACCGGAAGCGGCAACGCGACAGCGGAGGTGCCGGCCCAGGTGGTTGCCGAACCATCGGTCCGCCTGACGGGAGGGCCCGCATGAACAACGCCGACAGTATCGACGACCTGCTGCCGTACGTCCGGTTCGGCGACGGGTTCCAGGCTGGCGTCGACTGGTCGCGGGACCACCTCTCCGCCCTCTTCGACGGCATCGCCGCCACCGTCGAGTCGCTGGTCGAGCCGCTGGTGGACCTGCTGACCGCGCCCCCGGCGATCGTCATGGTGCTGATCTTCGCCGGCCTCGGCTGGTGGCTGCGGGGCTGGAAGTTCGGCCTGGGTACCGCACTCGGGCTCGGTCTGGTCGCCGGGATGCCGATCTGGGACCAGACCATGAGCACACTGGCGCTGGTCCTGGTGGCCAGCGGACTCGCCCTGCTGCTCGCCGTACCCGTGGGCATCTTCATCTCGGAGAGCCGCCGTGCCTCGGCAGTCGTCCGGCCGGTGCTCGACCTGATGCAGACGATGCCCGCGTTCGTCTACCTGATCCCGGCCATCTTCTTCTTCGGCGTCGGCGTCGTGCCCGGCGCGCTGGCCACCGTGGTGTTCAGCATGCCGCCCGGGGTACGCCTGACCGAGTTGGGCCTGCGCCAGGTCGACCGCGAGGTCGTCGAGGCCGGCGAGGCGTTCGGCGCCTCGCCGTGGAAGATCCTGCTGCGGACCAAGCTGCCCCTGGCCCTGCCCACCATCATGACCGGCGTCAACCAGGTCATCATGCTGGCGCTGTCGATGGTGGTCATCGCCGGGATGGTCGGTGCCGGCGGACTCGGTGAGGTGATCACGACGGCACTCTTCCGGGCCCAGGTCGGCGCGGGCTTCGAGGGCGGCATCGCCGTGGTGATCCTGGCGGTGGTGCTCGACCGCCTCACCGACTCGATCGGCGCGCGTACCGCCTCGGCGAAGGCGCAACGCGCCATGCAACAGGCCTGACCCTCCGTCCTGACCCACGCGGGGAAGTCACCGTTACCGGCGCCCTGCCTCGCTACCGCGAGTTCCGCCGGTATACCGCAACAAGGGAAGGAAACTCCACATGTGGAGCAGTAAATTGGTGCGCCGGGTCGCGCTGGCGGCCACCGCCGCCCTGGCGCTGACCGGCGTCGCCGCCTGCGGCGACGACGGCGACTCCGGCAACTCCGCCGGCGACAACAAGCAGATCACCATCGGCTACATGGCCTGGGACGAGGCCATCGCCGCCTCCTACCTCTGGAAGAACCTGCTGGAGGAGAAGGGCTACGACGTCGAAGTCCAGAACGTCGAGGCGGGGGTCGTCTACCAGGGCCTGTCGACCGGAGACATCGACCTCTTCCTCGACAGCTGGCTGCCGCAGACCCACGCCGACTACATGGAGCGGTACGGCGACAAGATCGAGAAGATCGGCGTCTGGTACGACAACGCCAGCCTGAGCATCGCCGTCCCGGAGTACGTCAGCGACGTCAACTCACTGGAGGACCTGGCCGCCAACGCCGACATGTTCAACGGCGAGATCATCGGCATCGAGGCCGGCGCCGGCCTGACCGCCGCCACCCAGGACAAGGTCATCCCGGAGTACGACCTGACCGACAAGCTCACCCTGAGGACGTCGTCGACGCCGGCGATGCTGGCCGCGCTGGACGGCGCGATCAAGGACCAGAAGCCGATCGTGGTGACTCTCTGGCACCCGCACTGGGCCTACGCGAACTACCCGCTGAAGGACCTGGCGGACCCGAAGAACACGCTCGGCGGGGCCGAGGAGATCACCACGCTGGCCCGTCAGGGCTTCGGCGCGGACTTCCCCGAGGTCACCGAGATGCTGAAGAAGTTCCAGATGGACGACCAGCAGCTCGGCTCGCTGGAGGACCTGATGTTCAACGTGCACAAGGACGACGAGGAGAAGGCCGTCGAGGAGTGGCTGAAGGCCAACCCGGACTACGCCGGGACGGTGGAGGTAGCCACCTCCTGATCCGGCCCTGAGCGATCAGCCGCCGGTGGCGGGGCCGACGTGCCCCGCCACCGGCGGCTGAACTATCTCTCCGGAGCCACGCCGCCGGAATCCCGAACCGACGGGACGCCGCCGCGCCGGGCCCGCCACTCGGGGGCCAGCACCGACCAGACCTCCAGGTCGATCCGGCCGTCCGGGCCGGGCAACACCTCACGGAGTACGCCGTCGCGCCGCATGCCGAGCCGGCGGGCCACCGCGATGCTGCGCGCGTTCCCGGCGTTGGTGCGCCACTCGACCCGGTGCAGGCCACGCTCGTCCACCACCCAGTCCACGAGCCGGCCGACCGCGCGGGTCACCAGGCCCCGCCCTCGGCGGCCGGCTCCAGCCAGCAGCCCGCCTCGCACACCCCGGTCGCCGCGTTCAGCGACACCAGCAGCACCCCGCCGACCAGCGTGCCGCCGGACCAGATGCCCCAGATGCCGCCGTCGTCGCGGGCCCACCGGTCGGCGTACCGCTGGAGCACCTGCCGCGCCCCGGCGAGGTCGGCGGCCACGAAGGACGGCGACACCCAGGGCGAGATGTGTTCCCGCGCCCTGTCCAGGTTGGCCAGGAACTCCTCGGCGTGCCACGGGTCGAGTGGTCGCAGCTGCGCGTCCCCGGTCAGGGGCACGGCGAACATCAGCGCCCACCGCCCGGCACGACCCACGACGGTCGGCCGGCCCGCCGAGCCGCAGGTCGACCACGCCGGCCGCGACCCCGGTCGGCCCGGCGCGTCCACCACGAAGGCGGCAAGGTCGGCGTCGGGGTCCGGCAACATGACCGCCCGCAACCGAACCAGTTCCCGCGCATCGTCCACAGTTGCCCGCCGCACCCCGCTCACCCGGCCAAGACTAGCCGGGCTCGCATCACCGCTTCCCGTGATATTCAACGACTGTCCGCGCCACCTGTCCCGGCCAGTTGCTGAGCATGCAACATCCGGGGAACGCCTACTGAGCGCGAGGCAACCTAGCGAAGCGCAACCGCCGGCACGGGCCCTGAACTACCTGCTGTTGGCCAGCTCCGCAGAAACCAGGTGGGCGAATCGAGCAACCCGGCATCCGGCGAGACCGCTCAGGATGTCCTCGACCCCGAGCCTGGAGCGTCCGCCTTTTCCTGTCGCCTCGGCCTGCTGCACGATGATGCTCACGAGTAGATCCGGCTCCGCGTCCAGCAGTCCACAGAGGAAATCGTCCGGATGCAGCACCTCGATGGCATATGGCGCGACGGCGCGATCCGGAAAGTCACGAAGATTGGCCGTGACGATCGCCTCCGCGTCGGCTGCGACGGCGGCAGCGAGCACATGGCGATCCTTCGGATCGTTGGTCATCTCGGTGATCAGCTGCTCGTACCCAGAGACCATCGCCTCTGGAAAGTGCTCCCGCATGACCTCGATCCGGCGGTCTGCCTTGGCAGCGCGAACCGAGGGCGGGAGGTTCCGCCGCACCTCGTCAAGGATGGTGCGCGACCAGACGGGGCGATACAGGTCCTGCTCAGCGCAGCGCAGCAGGGTGTCGGCGAGCACACTGGGCACGAGAACGCAGGCGTCCAGCACCGCTACGATCATCAGAGTCCGTCACGCGCCGAGCTGATCGTCTGACGACTGGCGCCCACGCCTGATCGCCTCGTCGTAGACGCCCATGTCGATCGCGTCTGCGGTCAACTCGTCCAACGCCTCGCGACGCGCCCTCGACCGCCGATCCTTGTATGTGAGCACGTCGTGCAGTGCGACGCGGCGACTGGAGTTTGGGCGGGTGTAGGGCAGCACCCCGTCGTTCATCAGCTTGACCACTGTCGGTCTGGTCACGCCGAGGATCGCGGCAGCCTCTCCGGTTGATAATTCGACGTTCTCTGCCATGACCCGGACCGGTCGCCCCCGGCCGAGGATCGACACGACTTCGGCGAGAGCCTCGCCCACCACCGGCGGCACGTCGACCGGCTCTGCCCCGTCGACGATGAGTTGCAGTCGCCGCCCTCGGAGCGGTCGCCGAGCGAAACGCCGCAGCTCATCACCGTCGGGCTCCAGCCCGCCCGCAGGCACCACCGTCACAAGATCCTCCGAACGCCTCGCTTCCCCCCACCATACCCAGAGAAACGAAAAAAACGATAGAAGTAGCTGCGACAGGCCGGTCAGGGGTTGCAACTGCCGTGGATGCCCGCTTCTACCGTTCGAGGCGCCTGGTGGTGCACTCGGATTGCCAGGTGCGGAGGGCGTGTTTGAGGCGGCGGTTCTCCTCCCGCACCTGGTCGCGCTGCCGGGTACGCTCCCCCATCTCGTACGCGAGCCGGTGCAGCAGGGCGTCGACCTCCTCGGGCCGGTAGCCGCGCCGGCCCAGCGGCGTGCGGGGCAGCTCGACGGCGGCGAGCCGGTCGGGGGTGAACGGGCCGGTCAGCGCGTTGCGGCTGTGGTAGACGCCCATCAGCAGCCGAACTCGCGGGCAACGTGGAGCCGGCCGACGGGCAGGCCGGCGGCGGGCAGCCGCCGACGGGCCGCAGTGAGCATGGCCGGCGGACCGCACACGTAGACCTCCTGAACGGCCCGGTAGTGGTGGAGGGCGAGCGTGAGGGCGTCCCCCCGCCCGGCCGGTGTCGCGGCGACCTGTTCGACCAGGGCGCGCAGCGGCGCGAGCCCGGTGCCCCGGCGACCAGCAGCAGATCCGCGCGGGATTCCGGGTCGAGCCGCAGCCCGGTGTCGCCCGGCGGGCCGAGCCAGAGCGGGTCGCCGGGGCGTACCGCGTGGACGAGCGCGCGGGAGACGGCGGCGACGGCTCGGACGTGGAACTCCAGGGTTCCGTCGGGGCGGGGCGCGTTGGCCGGCGAGTACCAGCGCCACCGGCCGGGCCAGCGTTCGGTGCTGACCGGCACCGCCTGGCCGGGCCGGAACGGCAGCCGCCGCCACGGGCGCACGGTCAGGATGGCGATGTCTTCGGCTGCCCGGTGATGCTCGATGACCTCGGCGGGCCACCAGGCCGGGCCGTCGCCGGCCCGCTCGGCGGCGCCGGTCACCGCTGCCGACGCCTGCCGCGCGGCTCGGTCCCACATCGCCCGCCAGCTCCGGCGTCCACGGCAGGTTCCGGGCAACAGTGCCGGTCAGCGCCGCCTCGATGATGCGCTGGTGCGGCAGCAGCCGATAACGGCGGTACGCCCGGCCGAGCACCGCCAGCAGCGCCGCCCGCCCCGCCGGGTCGTCGCCGCCGCTGGCCAGCCGCCCCAGCGCGGCGAGGAGCAGCCCCGCCGCCCGCTCCGGCAGCAGCCCTGGACGACGGTCCTCGACCGCGTACCAGAACTGGTCGGCGGCCTGGCGGGCGTACCGCATGGTGAGCGTCCACGACGCGGCCAGCGCGGCGGTCACGAGCCGGCCTCGTCGGCGAAGGCCCGCCGCGCCGCCGCCACCGCGCCGACCGGCACGCCGAGCGCCCCCAACACCCCGCCCAGGTAGTCGACCACCCGCCGATGCTGCGCCTCGGTCAAACCCAGGCCGCGCCACGCCCCGACCGCCGGCCGGACCAGATCGCCGGCCGGTCCGCCGAGCGCCACCGTGAGGGTCAGCGCCAGGTGCCCGGCGAGCCGGGCCCGATCAACCCCGACGAGGTACGGCGCCAGCTCCGCGTCCGCCGCCACCACCCCCAGCCACCGCGCCACCGCGTCCCGCACCAGCTCCGGCCCGGCCACACCCTCCATCGGGTACGCCCCGAGCCCGGTCACAACCACACCCTCGCGTCCGGGTCACCGGCCGCGACCAGCTCCCGCACGGGTACCGCCGCCGCCTTATCACTGACCGCCACCACCACCGGAGCGTCATGCAGCACCGCCGCCATGGAGAGCCCTTCCGCCGAGATCGAGAGTTGGAGCGGGCGGGGACGGCGGCGACGCGTACGGGGAAACGCCCCACCGGAGCCCAGCACCCGCCCCGGGCCATACGTCAAGGCTGACGGCAACCACAGTCAGCAACATGACCGCCAGCAAGTGGCCGATATTCGTTCAGGACAGAAAGGGGTTATCGATATGCACGGCACGTATACCGGCCAGTCGCGCAACGAGTTGAATAGGTAGGCTCAACAGACCACGACGGAGGAGCCGCCCAGCAATGGCGAGGACCCCGCGCACGGAAACGACCTGCCCTCGCTGCGGCGGACGGCTTGCCCGCGACAACACCACCGGCCGATGTGGACCATGTACGGCCGCCGAACGCGATCGGCTCGTCGTCCCACCGGCCCTGCCGACCAGCTTCTGGGACCATGAGCCGATTCAGCAGGCGCTGAGAGCCCGCCACTTGGGTTTGGTCATCCGGGCTTACCGATGCCATCCCTACCACGGCCGTCAGCCTCTGCCACAAGAGCCCGTGGCCCGCTGGTTCGGTATCTCGCAAGCGCAGCTCAGCAGAGTCGAGAGCGGGCCACCAATCGTCCACCTCGATCGTCTCGGTCGCTGGGCACAGCTTCTACAAATCCCTGCCCACCTGCTGTGGTTCAAGCTGCCCCTCGGAGGCGACTCCGGAGATGCCGCCGATCGCGTCGAGGCTGAGCGACCCAACGCCAAGGCGACAGGACGCCGGCCGTTCGCCACTGCCCAGCGGGCTCCCACTTGGAGGAGGGTGCACGGCCAACAGCCGCCGTCGCGGGACGCCCACCTACACTTCGTGCACTCGATCCGGATGACCGATCGCCGCGTCGGCGGTGGACACCTGTACGCCACCGTGACTGCCTATCTCTCCCAGGGGGTCGCCCTGCCGCAACTGGGTCGAGACACGACCGGCAACAAGCAGATGATCGCCGTTGTCGCCTCGCTCAACGAGATGGCCGGGTGGATGGCGCATGATGCTGGTGCCGCTGAACCGGCCCGCCGGCACCTCGGCGATGCCCTTTCTATGGCCGTCCAGAGCGGGGATCATCAGCTTGCCGCACAGGTGTGCGCGGGCCTCAGCCACCTCGCGGGACATCACGGCGACGCCGACCAGGCGGTCTCCTACGCCCGAACCGGCCTGGCGCGACTCAGGCAGGCTCCGCCGCACGGTCGACTCCGAGCGCGGCTCCTGGCGATGCAGGCACGAGGCTTCGCTATCGCCGGTCGACCACTCGAAGCAACAAGATCACTCGCCGACGCGGAGGCAACTCTGCACCGACCGACCACGACGGCATCCGAGTGGCTGAGTCCTTTCGACTCCACCTCATTTGCTATCGAGGCTGCCCGCTGTTTCCTACGAATCGGTGACCTGTCCGAGGCCAGGGCTCAGGCAAGGTAGCGGAATGCCCGGTGTGAGTGTCTTGGGCGGACACTCCTGATCATGGTGAGATGAGGCCGGGCGCGGTCTCTCGGTGATCATTCAGGTGTCGAGGCTGAGATGGATCAATCGAGGACCGCGCCCGTTGGGATCATCATCGCTGATCGGTGTGCTGGCTGTGCACGCGGATCAGGTCGCAGTGTCGTTGCCTGCTTCGTGCCGGGCGAGTCTGGTCGAGGCGTTGGCCGTGGTGCCGGACCGGCGTGATCGGCGGGGTGTGGTGCATCCGCTCGCCGGGGTCCTGGCCACCGCGGTCGCAGTGGTGCTGGCCGGAGCCCGTTCAGCTGCTGCGGTCGCGGAGTGGGCGGCCGACGCTCCGCAGCCGGTGCTGGCCGGGCTCGGCGTGTGGCGTGATCCGCTCACGGGACGGCATCGGGCGCCGGACGAGTCGACCTTCCGCAGGATTCTGGCCGGTGTCGACGCTGACGCCCTGGACGACACGGTCGGCCGGTGGATCATCGCGTCCCAGGCGGCGGCGGACAACCACCGGCGGGTGTACAGCGTGGACGGCAAGACGTTGCGCGGCAGCGGCCCGGCCGGCGGCCAGGTGCATCTGCTCGCCGTGCTGGACCAGCACACCGGCGCCGTCCTCGGCCAGGTCGATGTGGACGGCAAAACGAACGAGCTGACCCGGTTCCGGCCGCTGCTGGAGCCACTCGACCTTGCCGGGGTGATCGTCACCGCCGACGCGCTGCACACCCACCGCGAGCACGCCCACTGGCTGGCCGACGACAAGAAAGCCGCCTACGTCTTCACGGTAAAGAAGAATCAGCCGCGTCTGTATCGGCAGCTCAAGGCCATACCCTGGGCGAAAATCCCGGTTCAGGACGAGACCGGCAACCGCGGACACGGACGATACGACATCCGCCGCCTGCAAGTGGTCACCTGCACCGGCACGCTCGCCTTGGACTTCCCGCACGCCGTGCAAGCCTTACGGATCCGGCGCCGCCGGTTGAACCTCAGTACCGGCCGATGGTCCACCGTCACCGTCTACGCGATCACCAACCTGACCGTAGCCCAGGTCGGCCCCGCCGACCTGGCCGACGCGTTGCGCGGACACTGGGCGATCGAGATTCTGCACCACATCCGTGACACCACCTACGCCGAAGACGCCAGCCGCATCCGCACCGGTAACGCGCCGCGTGTCATGGCCACCCTGCGAAACACCGCGATCAGCCTGCTCCGCTTGGCCGGCATCACCACGATCGCGAAAGCCCTCCGGCGTAATAGCCGAAACCCCTACCGACCACTACAACTACTCGGAATAACGTGAAACAGACAAAGGGCTACCTTGCCTGAGCCCT